>JAAEQG010000905.1 GCA_024231775.1 bacterium | reverse complement strand
GGTAGGAGATCAGCGATGACATCGCGTCTTGTGTTCGTGTTGGTGGGCCTGATGGGCGCAGGCGTCGCGTGGGCGGGCGACGATGGCAAGGCGGCAGCAGCCAAGAAGGCGGTTGCGTACAAAAAGGTCGCCGCCGATCAGCGCAAAGCCACCCTGGCGGGCATGACCCGGGCGCTCGAGCAAGCTGAGGACGCGCTGAGCGCGCACAATAAGAAGAAAGTCACCGGCAAGGAGGGTAAGCTCGAACACGCGGAGAAGACCAGAAGGCTCGCGGCCCGGGTCCGCGAGATCCGCCGCGACTTGGCTGAGCTCAAGACCGCGGACGGATTCACCCCCGACATATTCTTTGGCGGCCTGAAGCGCGGGAGCATGGGTGAGTTTCCGACCGGCAAGAACCAATGGTACAGCGTGCTCAAGATCATCGATGAGGATGAGCTGATTATCCTGGCGTGGAAGAACCGGGAAGTGCGGCAGGCGAAGGACGGCTCCGCAGAGAAGGACGCGAAGGATGGCGGAGTCAAACGCAAGTCCATCGAACGTGCCCTGCTGCGGCTTCGCGGCGTCGACACCTCGAAGGTGAAGGCCAACGCGCCGTACAAACCGGTGGGCCCCTTCGAGATCGTCGGAACAATGGACTACAAGGTCAAGGAGGGCATGACCAAGAAGGCCCACGTCGCCGAGCAGCTTCGTCTTCCGACGCTGAAGAAACTCAAACGCGGCAGCCGCAAGCCGTAGGCGGACGGCGTCCCACCCACGCGAGACCGCCGCCGCAGCGATTGAACATGCAACGCCCCAACTGCCGGCTCGCGACAGGATGAGCACACCGACAGCCCATCGTACGAACGCCCAAGCCGGCTTCATCGCCCTCGGCGCCCTCGCAATCATCGTCTACGCGGTGGCGTCGCCTGCGACGTTCGGGACCGCGACCAAACAACACCCCTTCTTGATGGGTTTTCTCAAGCTCTTCCTGCTGGGCACCTTCGGTGAGTTGCTGAAGTTCCGACTGACTCAGGGGACCTGGGGGCTGGACAAGGTCTGGCAGCGGGCTGGGGTGTGGGGGCTGTTCGGCCTGTGGTTTACCCTGGCATTTCCGGGGTTCTCCGCCCTGGTGGACGCCCTGGAGGGCGCTGGTCTCTGGCCGGCGACCGTGGTCATCCTGCCCGATTCGATCTGGACGGCGTTCTCCAAGAGCCTGTGGATCAATCTGCTGGGCATGTTCGCCTGGGGCATGATGGTCACCCACGAGTACTGCAACTACCTGATCCGCAACGCTTGGCGAAGCTGGAGCCTGCGCGGGTTCGCCGAGCAGACCGATCCCGGTTTCGTACTGTCATTCATCCCCAAGACCCTCCTGTTCTGGATCCCCGCACACACCTTCACCTTCGCCATGCCGCCCGAGTGGCGCGTCTTCATCGCCGCTCTGCTGGCTGTGGTGCTGGGCTTCCTGTTGAGCGCAGGCCGGCGTCCGCGAACGGGAGCGGACCAGCGCGACTGAGCACCACCACAAGTCCGCGTCCGCAGGCACGAGCGCGCGGGTGCCCCGTTGTCTCTGAAACAGGAGAAGGGAACGACCTCATGCGCAATCTGGCTGGCTACTACCGCTTCCCGCGTTGATGTTGCGGCTACATACCCCTCTCCCCTGGGGGAGAGGGCAGGGTGAGGGGGCAGGCTTGAGGCCTCTTGACCCTCCCCCAACCCCTCCCTGACAGGGAGGGGAGGTATGATACGCAACCCTGAAGGGAGGGGAGTGCGCTTCTCATCACCCACTCCTGCAAACCCAATCGGCAAGCTCAAACTGTGCTTAGCATCAGAAGTCCATGCGGGTGAACTTCCACATGGCCAGCAGGAGAATGAAGACCTCAAACAGGAGCGAGGTTCCGATGGAGACCAGCGGGTTGCCCCTAAGCCGCGCCTCTTCCCACAGGCGGCCCTCCTCCAAGTCGGAGCGATCCGCCTCGGTGACCGCAGCCACCACTGCGTCGGGCATGAGTTCGGCGCTGGTTCCCGCGTCCGCCCATCTCGCCGCCAGATAGATCACTTCCGCGGTCTTCGGTGGGATCCAGCTTGCGATCTGGACCGCCCGGTGCAGTGTTGGATACTCGGCGGGGGCAAAGGACCTCTTGAAGAGCAGCGGCCCCTGGTTCACGAGCGAAAACACCACCCACGAACCCAGGCTGATCAGAATCGCCGTGACTGTGCTGCGGCTGATCACCGCCACCAGCACGGACACGCAGTAAACGTAGCTGAATAGCAACACCATCAACGGGATGGACAGGAGGTACCCCGGGACCCAAACGCCCCAGCGCAGGCCCATGACCAAGAAGGTCAGCCCCGCAAACAGCGCCGCCTGGAGCAGCACGAAGACCATGCCCGCCACATACTTGTAGAAGAAAAGCCGCGGACGGCCGATCGGCTTCGAGAGGACGGTGTCCACGATACCGCCCTCCAGAAACGAGGGGAACAATCCCGCAGTCGCGATGATCATCAGCGTAATGCCGACCCGCCCGAGGAAGAAGTCCATGATCACATGAACGACCACCCCTACGAGTTGAGTCCGTCCCTCGTCCGTGATCGGGGTGAAGTCGTCCGCCGGACCCTGGATCATGCCGAACAACATGCTGACCCGGTCGCCGTCGAAACCCACACTGAGCATGGCCCCGGCGATCAACAGCGTAATCACCACCAGCACCCAGAAGAGCTTGCGATCCAGGGCGTGGCGGAGGCTGTCAATGATCATGGGCCACAACTGCATAACCGTACTCTCCGCCGAGCTGACCCGGCAGCTATCCGCCGGCGCCTGCCGATCGCCCCCCCAACGTCTCCATGAACACCTCTTCCAGGCTGAAGCGGTGAGGGGCCACCGACTCAATCAAGAAGCCCTTGCTGCGCAGCAGGTCGATCAATTCGTTAATCTTCGCCGAGTCATGCCCCGCCAGGACTACCTCCGCGCCGTCGATCTTGGCCCCCGCTCTTTCGACCCCCTCAGCCACCGACGACAGATCACCCGCAACGGTGATCCGATACTCGACCGTGTGCTCGGTCAGCTCCCGCAGGGTCCCCTGCCGGGCGACCAGCCCCTCGTTGAGGATGGACACACGATCGCAGATCATCTCCAATTCACTGAGCAAGTGCGAGTTTAGGAAGATCGTCTTACCTTTGCCGCGCAGCTCCAGGAGCAACTCGCGCACCGCCCGCCGCCCGGCGGGATCCAGTCCGTCAGTGGGCTCATCGAGCACCAGCAGCTCGGGATCGTTGAGCAAAGCCTGGGCTAAGCCCAACCTCTGCAGCATGCCCTTGGAGTACTCCCCCACGCGGGAATCCGCCCATTTGGTCATCGCCACCCGCTCGAGCCACTCGTCCGCCCGCCGCCGGCGTACCGAACGCGGTACCTTGGCCAGCGCTCCGTAGTAGTCGAGCACCCGGCGCCCGGTCAGATAGGCTGGAAACCGATGGTTCTCCGGAAGGTATCCGGTCACCCCGAGTTTCTTGCGGTTCCCCACCGGCCGCCCCAGAATCGTTCCGATCAGACGGTCCGGGCGGACCACCGTCATCATGATCTTGACGAGCGTACTCTTGCCCGCGCCGTTAGGGCCGAGCAAGCCGAAGATCTCCCCCCGCCGAACCTGCACGTTGACCCCGCGCAAAGCCTGCACCCGTTTGCGATAGGTCTTATGCACGTCGACCAGGTCGATGGCCAGGTTGGTCAGCTCGGTGACTTGAACCACTGCATTCCTCGCTCCGCGATCAGCGCGTCAGCCACTGCACTCGCGGTGGAGTCCGGTTCGAGATCGATCCAATGCGCCTGTCGAAACCGCTTGAACCAGGTTCGCTGGGACTTCGCCAGTTGGCGCGTGTTGATTTTGATCTTTTCCACCGCTTCCGCAAGGGCCATTCCGCCTGAAAGATGGGTGATGATCTCGCTATAGCCCACCGCCCGGCAGGCTGTACTGCTCAAGCCCGGAGACTCCGCCAGAAGACTGCGGACCTCATCCACCAAACCGGACGACAACATGGTCCGGACACGCTGGTTGGTCCTGTGGTTCTGGTCCTCCAGATCCCGCCGCAAACCGACGAAACCACAATCATACTGCCTGCGCTGGGCATCCCATTGGGTCTGTAGCGCACTTATCGGCTGACCAACGAGTTCATACACCTCCAACGCGCGCACGATCCGGCGCAGATCGTTCGGATGGATGCGCTCCGCCGCCACCGGATCCACGGCGCGAAGCTCGGCATGCAGCCCCGCATTACCCACCACATCCGCCTGGGCTTTAAGCCGCGCCCGGATTTCCTCGTCCGCCGACGGACCATCGAACAGTCCTTCACTCAGAGCCTTGAGATAGAGCGCCGTCCCCCCCACCGCCAGGACGGGACGCCCGCGAGCATGGATGTCTCTTATCGCCGCGTCCGCCAGCTCGACGAACCGCCCCACGGAGAACTCCTCCGCAGGCTCCGCGACGTCGATCAGGTGGTGGGGAATGCGCGCCCGATCCTCCGCGGACGGCTTCGCCGTGCCAATATCCATCCGGCGGTAGACCTTCATTGAATCCACACTGACAATCTCGCCTTCGAGCCGCTCAGCCAGGGCGCGGCCCAGCCCCCCCTTCCCGCAGCCGGTACAGCCAAAGATGAACGTAACCCGGATGGACATCACCCATCATCTTGACGGCTGGCGGGCCGGCCTGCAACATGGCGGACGCAATTGCGGGCTACGCTTGGCCCTGATGCCCAACGGTTTGCGTACGAAGGAGCCAATCATGAGACGCATCCTCCCTGTCGCCCTCCTGCTACTACTGCTCGGTCTAGCCCCGCATCTGGCTTGCGTGCAGGCCCGGGCCCCGGACGTGTACATCAACACCCGTCCCGGTCCCCCACCGGAGAACATTGACAGCGCCCGGGCGCCGACGACGTCCACCCACGCCGAAGCCCAGGCTGAGCTCGACAAGGCCTATCGCCAGATCCGCTATCTCGAGGCGGAGGTACAACGATGGCGTGGAAAAGCCGAGCGCGAGGAGAAGCGTGGCGACGAGTACAAGCGAAAGTATAAGCGCCTTAAAGACAAGTACGACGACTAGAGCAGATTGAGTCCAAACGTAGCGTCCGGCGTCTCGCCGGACGTCTTCTATTCTCGGACTGCGGGGACGCAGCCCGCTACAAGACCCCGGGCAGTCCAACCCACTCCGGGAGGGCACCAGTTAAGCAACTGCACCGGATCCACGAATCGAGGACCCCCGCTTACGGGTGTCACTCCTTCACTGGACTTACCAGGGTCATCCGCTCCAGGGTCTCGCGCAAGGATCGGAGGTCGTCCAGGAAACCGTTCCGCTTCTCCTCGATGACCTGCTCGGCACGAGAACGGTAGTACTCGATCCCGCTGAGCAGATTCTCCTTGAACTCCCGGTAGTACGCCGGAGCGCGGGTGGACAGATCCAGGGAGTGCTTCTCGAACTCCTTGCGGAGATGGTCCACGTAGATCGCAAGTTCCCGAATGAACATGTGCGGGCGATCAGAGTTGGTCAACAGGGACAACCGCCCGTAGATGTGGCTCACCATTTCCTGCAAGGTGGCCAGCTTCGAGAAGTTCACGATATTGGGACCACAGCAGATGGCGGGATGAGCCTCGGGATCGATGCCGTTCTTGACCATCGCCGTACCGCCAACCTCATGACAAATGCAGGCCTTCGCCAGCACCCCCTCCCGCACCACGGAGAGTTGCTTGGCGGAGTATCCTTCTTCCGCAAGGCTCTCGAGCTTGCGCCTCTGGTAAGCGCGCGAGGCGCCACAAATCGGCGTATCAGTGAACTCGGTATTGGACACGAGGAAACCCTTCGGGCACGGGCTGCCCGGCTTGCCATCCAGAATCCGCTGGCGACGGGTCTCCTCGCTGGCTGAGTCTCGGAGTGTCCAGAAGGGAATGCCCATCGGAGAGGCGTCGCTGAGGTGCACGTCGCGATCCGTAGCGTCCAGGAGCTTCCGCAGGTGCGCGTCATCGACCGTGGTCACCTCGGGCACCAATAGGAACGGAGTAGCCCAGCCCGTACTGTCCAGGCGGTAGTACTGCAACAGAAGCTCATTCTCGTCGGCGGTACCAAGGCCCCCCTGAGCGGTGATGCGCATATCCAGAGGCGTGTCGGTGGAAGGACCGCCGACGGCCGTGCGAGCCCTGCTGTAGGCGGCGTGCAGCGTCTCCTGCAGCTCCACTCTCCGCCTCTTGAACTCCTCCATGATGGGGCCCATCAACAGCCCCGTCGTGGCGAAGGCATGTCCACCGCAGTTCAACCCGGATTCGATGCGGAACTCGGAGACCCACAGACCGCGCTTGGCCAGGAACTTGCCCTGGATCATTGCCGATCGCCAATCGCTGACCTTCAGAATGATCCTCTTCTTGATAACTCCGTTCTGATCCGGGGAGAAGTCCGCGAACTGAGTCGCGTAAGTGTAGACGCGCTGGTTCATGCCCGCCGAGAAGATAATGGAGGAGGTCAGCGAGCTGTTGGCGTAGCCGCGCAGGGCGGCCATGGCATCGGCGAACTCCGGGGTGAGCTTATTCCCGTCATGGTAGATGTCCCGATCGAGCTTGGTCATGACGTTTACTTGAATCGCGCCTGGAGACGCATGACGGCGGAGTTCATCCTGCTGCCGAGCTCGGGAGGTCGGATCCTCCGTGGCCAGCATCTGGAGATAGGCACGCTTGAGCGGAGTCTCCGGGAGCATCTCGTAGTAGCGCGTGATCTCGCTTCCTGCCTCGAACGGCGAGGCCCGCAACGCCTCAACCTGTCGCCCTACCAGGCGGTCCAGGAGATTCAAGTACGCCGTGATCCGCCGGGCACGGGCGTCTTCCTCTCCCCCGCCAATCTCCTCGTACGGCTCCTCCGCCTTCTTGCAGTGTATTTCGCGCATCTGCTCGATAAGCACATCGTCCACCAGAGAGATTGCCGACGTGATGCCGTACCTCGCGACCCGGAGCGGAGTGTCGATGGTGAACCCCGAGCCCATGATCGGGATGTGAAACGTGTGACCGCCACGAGTGGCCAGATCCGCCATATCAGCTTCTCCAAGTACGCTCAAAGGCCGAGGGGCTCGCGCAGGCCGCCTCCAGCACCGATATGGTATGCAGGTTCGGATGTAACGCAACCGGCAAAAGAATCCCGACGCCGCCCCGGGTGCATCCCGAACAAGGTGGCAGAAACTGGCGAGGGTGGCATGGGCAAGCAGCAGCTTGCCCGTGGAATCGTCCAACACGGGCAAACAAGTTCGCCCATGCCACCCAAAATGGGATGCACCCCGCCGACCCAGCCCGAGAGCAACCACGGAAACCGCGGCGGAGGCTCGGTTACGGCTGCGTCAGGCCTCTGTGGCGGGCAGCGCCCACCCTAACTATATGAGTGAGGGCACCTGAGACAGGCGGAAAGACCCGCGTAGTCCGCCGCCAGCATCCTCCCGCGGAGGTCCTCCATCTCCGACGAGTTCCAGGCTTCGCGGATTGAGCGGTCGCGAATGTTGCCCAGCTTCAGTTCGCCGTCGATGTCGCTGCAGCAGAACGCGAAATCACCGTTCCAGTGGATCAGCAGACGCGAGCCCTCGCCGCAGTAGGCACGCGGCGGGGAGTGCTGCTTCGGACCCACCGGCTGAATGCTCCCGTCCGCACCCAGGTACGACAGCCCCTCCACCTTGGTGATGTGCATCAGATGTACGTTGCGGACCTTCCCCTGCCAATGCTCTACGAAACGCCGGGCTTCTGCCGAGTGCGGATCGTCGCAGAGCTTGCAGATGTCTACCAGCAGGTCGTCTATGCCCATCTCGCCGGCCGTCTCCAGCAGCCCGAGGACGTTACGCTCGATCACCTCATAAGACGCCCCCGGTCGGACCCGTTCCAGATCGCCGGAGAGCCCATCGAGCGAGATGCCGATCTCCCGCAAACCGGACGCCAGCAGCACCCGGGCACGGCGGCGGGTGAGCAGCGTACCATTGGTCTGCAGGCCGTAGACCAGCGGGACCGGTGAACGATGACGCACCCTCTCCAGATAGCGCACCATCTGGTCGAAGTTGGCGTGCAGCAGCGATTCGCCCAGGAAGTAGAGGCTCAACACACAACCGGTCTCCGCGCTGCACTCATCCGCGATCCGCTGAAACGTCTCCCAGCCGAGGTCCCCCAGCGGGCGCTGCATCTGGTGGCGCGTACACATCACGCAGCGCAGGTTGCACCGGTTGGTGATCTCGATCTGCACTTTGGGAGGGAAGTCCGGCGGGGTGACCCGCAACGCCCGAGTGCTGAAGATGTCCATCACCCGCACCCGGGCACGATGATCGAACTCGTTCCGGGTCGTCGGCGACGCATGGGCCAGCGGATAGTAGGTCTGATAGGCCTCATCGATCTGGCCCAGGGATTCGAGCACCTCGCCGAGATTATACGTACACATCGAGCGAAGCAGACCATCGGTCGTCCGGTCAGCCACGTCACCCAGCAGGCGCACCCCCTCCTGAATCGCCCCGCTTTCCAGCAGCCGGGTGGCTTGTTGGTGAACACCCCAGTCCCCGGCAACGTCATGATCGAGTGCTTGCGTCATGCCCAGATCATCGGCAGAGCACTGCGGTCATCTTCCGCGTCAGCGGTCGAGAACGAAGATGGAATATCGGTCCGGCGTCAGGACGTGGTCCTCGCTCCAGCCGATAAACAGCTGAACGGACGCGTCAGCGGCGTTTTTATCGGGGGCGAGGTTCGTGATAGGGTTCGCGGGCTTGGTAGCGAATCAGCCGCTGCGACACCGCGCCGGCGAGGCGCTCATCACCGGCGGCCTGGGCAGCGGCAAGTGCATGCTGGGCAACGTCCACCGCCCGTTCAAACCGCCCCCCTTCCGCCAAGGCCGCCGCCAGCGTGTCCAAGTGATACGGATCACACTCGGGAAAACGCGGACACAGCAACTCCGCCAGCGCAATCGCCTGGGATCCGTCGCGCAAAGCCGGCTCCGGACACGTCGCCAGCAACCACGCCAACTGATTCACCAGACCCGGATGCTTCACCATCGCCGGTCCGGAAAGCACCTTAAGCGCTTCTGCATGGCGCCCCTGATCCAGCAGGATCTGACTCAGTTCCTCCACGGCGAGACCGTGCATAGGCCGCAAGGCGATTACCTGCCGCAAGGCGCTGACCGCCTCGACCATCTCCCCCTGAGCCCGCAAGGTCCGGCTGAGTTCGTGCCAGGCGGCGGCGTCCTCGGGCGCCAGGCGCAGGGCTTCGCGATAAACCATAGTCGCCTCGTCCAGCCGCCCCGCATTCCCCAGAAGGTAGGCCAGGTTATAGTGCGCGTCCTGATAGTCCGGTTCGCGGGCCAACAACCTGCGATACGCCTCGATCGCCGATTCGGTCTGCCCGAGCTGCGCCAGCGCCGTAGCCAGACCATGACGGGCCTCAACCTCGCCACCGTCCGGGTCCAGGTCAATGGCCCTGCGATAGTGTCCCACCGACTCAGCGTACTCGCCCATCTGGCGAAGCCCGTCCGCCAGACCCAGGTGGGCGCGCTTCACCAGCCCCCTCTCCACCAGGTGCAGTCTCGAGGTCAGCGACAACGCCACGCGGAACTGTCTCAACGCATCGCCCGGCTGCTTCATCCGCAGCAGCAGCCAGCCCAGGCTGTTGCGCGCCGCGAAGGAATCCGGCGAGCCTTCGACGGCCTCCCCCATGTGCTGGAGGGCAAGGTCCGACCGCCCTGCGCGGAAGTAGATCTCGCCCAGTCGGCTCCGTGACTGAGCCCCACCCGTCGGATCACGGTCCGCCGGTACGGCATTGACCAACGCCGCCGCCGGAACCAGCACCACCAGATGCGACGCCAAACGCCGCCAGCGCCCCCGCCGAAGATGGTCAAACATCCCCAGGCAGCCATGGGCTCCCAGGATCATCAGCGGACCGAGGATCGGAGTGCGATAGCGCGCCGTGCAGAAGAACAGCACCACGCTGACCATGTACACCACCACAAAACCCCATAAGGGAAACAGCTCGCCCCGCCGTCGCCAGGCGAGCGCCATCCCCAGCAGGCCCAGCGGAGCCACCACCCCAAACCCCAGAGGCAAAAAACGGATCAGGGGCGTAAAACGCTCAGTCCAGAAGTAGATCACCTGGTTGTTGCCCAGCTCGGTGCGGTTCCAGAACAACCAGAGCTTCCGGGCCAACAGCGCCGCCGCGGAACCCGGCTGATCCCGGTAGAAATCCAACGCCTCACCGAAGTAGTACCTAGACACCTCAGAGGCCCGCAGCGTTCGCCCCATGTCCCTCTCGGCACGGGCGATGCTGGCGTGGTACCCCTCCCACCAACCGGGCGGAGTACCGGGAACCACCGCCGTCGATCCGTCCGTGTCCGGGTTGTTGCCAATGTAGAAGTTGACCCCGCCCTGAGACGCCACCAAAACCGCGTCATCCCCCACCAGGATGTTGCGCGCCGTCACTGGCACGATGGGCAGCACGCACCCGACGAAGAAGCACGCGACGTACATCGCTGTGCGTCTCCAGTCCGCCCGATAGGTCAACACTAACCACACCACGACCGCCGGCCCGAACAGCAGAATATTAGGGCGGGCGATGGCCGAGAGACCCAGGGCCAATCCGGCAAGCCCGAAGCCAATCGGCCCGGGCTGTTGTGACGCCCGCACCAGCAGCCAGATCATCACCAGGTCCAGAAACACGATCAGCACGGGTATGAGCAGTTCGCCGTCGAAGTAGATCAGAATCCAATAGGTGGCTGACCCCAGACCTGCCAACACGCCAACCCTGCGATCGTACAGACGCCGACCGATCAGGAACACCAGCCCGCAACTGAACGAACCCAGAATACCCTGCACCACCCGCGGAGCCACGGAACCGTGCCCGAACACCTTGTAGATCGCCGCCAGAAAATGCGGATACAGCGGGGCGCGAAAGTACGGCCCCTCAACGAACTCCTCCCCACCCACGATGGCTTGAGCCCACTGATCGTGATACAGCGCGTCCATCTGCGGAGCATCAAACTCGGGGCTGGAACGCAACTCGGAAACGTAGACCATCCGCAGAACCAGCGCCAGCCCGACAATGCCCAGCAGTATCAGCCAGTCGATCCAAACCCGGCGTACAGGTTCGGAGCTTTCCTCCGGCTCAACCTCGGAGGATGGCGGATGCGTTGGATCGACCGTGTGTTTAGTCGTCATAGGTCTGTGCTAGCCGAGCGCGCTACGGATGAAACTGGAACGCGCCGCCCATCCAGGCGGTTCGTCAGGGTAATCGTTCACTGATGCTGACATGCATCATACCCGGCGCCATGCCCGCCGCATAGCGCGGCGCCGGGCGTGGATCTGTGCGAGCGCCGGAACGCCCTACTCGAAGTATGCCGGATAAACCCGCGAGTGGCGTTTGCGCCGCTGGTAGGCCCGGGCCAGATCCAGGAAGATCTCGAGATCGCGATCGACGTTCGTGTTTACGCCGTCAAAGTAGCAGGACCGGATGGGTAGACCATCATGGGCCTGGCTGACCGCCGGGTAGACCGCCTCGCAGATGATCCCGTTCATGCAGGTGAAGGGGCTGATGTCCACCACCCCGTCAGCACCTTTCTCATACAGGTAGATCGTCTTACCCACGCTGAGCACCATCTCCCCCAGGCTGCCCTCCGCGGGCAGGTAGGGTTCGGCACGATCCAGCACCTCGCGGACGTCATGCGGCTCCTCATACCCGTGCAGGTCCTCGGTGAGCGGCTCCAGCAGGGCATGTTCGTATTGGCGTTGCTTGTGCGTCTTGATCAGCAGCTTGAGATAGTCGACGTTCAGGCGCCCCCTCTGCCGGCGAAGGTCCGCCTCCTGGCTCCAGTTCGTATACCAGACCCACTCGGCGATGTCGGATATCCAGCACTCTCCCCCATGATTCTCGATCCTCCGAGCCACCGAGTCGTTGCTGAAGGTGTTCAGGCGGCAGAATATCTCCCCCACCAGCCCGATCAGCGGTCGGCCTTTGGCGTACTTCGCCGGAACGCCGCGGAACCGATCGCGCATCCGCTCCACCGCTGCGACCAGATCCGCCAGCACCCGCTTCGGCGTCCGCCCGGGCTGCGCCACCACCCGTTCCAGATCGACCACCGACGCGTCATACGCCGCATCCGCATCTCCCGCCGTCGTCTCATACGGGCGCGTCTTCAGCAGCATCCGCAGCACCAGATCCCCGGCCACCAGCCCCATCCAGGCGGTGCGCATCAGCGTACCCGCATGTTCGCCCACGCCGTCGTACCCATTGTCGCTCGACGGCGAGACCACCGGAACGTCGCCGTGGCCCAGCTCGTCCAGCACCGCCTCGAGATAGGAGCGGTACTGACCGAACCTGCACGGACCGTGGGCTTGCGGCATGAAGAACGCCGTACGCCGGGCATCGAAGTCCGGCGCCCGACAGACCTTCAGAAAGTCCCCCAGCGTGATCTTGTGCGGCAGGCACTCCTCACCGCTGGCGTGCAGACCGCCCAACTCGAGCGTCTCCCCGTCGGAATCCGGTGCGACTTCCGCATCGATCCCGATCGACCGAAACGCCGCTGCCATCATCCGGGCACCGGCGTAGGCCATTTGGGGGATGTAGAGGGTTCGCCCTTCGAGGGTTTGACTGCCGCTTCGCCTTTCGAGCTTCGCCACCATCGCAGAATCCCCTTGCTGTCCAGATACGCCTCACAGCGCGTCATCATCCCCGCATCGTTCGAGTGCCCGTCAAACTGAAGGCTCAGATAAGGCTTGCCCGACGCCGGGCGGACGAACGCACGCACGAATGAATCCGGACCGCATTTGAAGTTAGTGATGTAAATAATATGCAGGTTGCTGTGCTGCCCCACGATCTTGGCCGCCGCCAGAATGCGCCGACCGTATTCCCAGTACATGTTGTCGTTGATATCCCGCACGTCCACGTCCGCCAGCGGCAGGGCGTCGATCGGCAGTACGTTCACCCCGTACTGATCGCGCAGCTTCCGCGCCACCGACAGGCTCACTCCGGGATCGTGGATGTTGTACGGCCTGCCGACCATGATGATCCCCGTCTCGCCGGTGCGTTCCAGGGTCTTCAGCGCCTCGGTGCCCGCGTCCTGGTAGGCTGAGCGGAAGCACTTCAACGCCTCCCACCCCGCGTCGAACGCCCGCTCCGCCCGATCGCGCCGCACACCCAGTTCGGCAACCGCCTCGGTAAGTGCCTCCCGCAGGTGTTCG
>JAAEQG010000904.1 GCA_024231775.1 bacterium | reverse complement strand
TGGTTGAAAAACTGGCCCGGGAGGATCCGGATCCGCAGGTTCGCGGCATCGCTGCCGAGCTGATCGGCGGTGAAGTTGAGCCGGTCGTGGAGGAGGCAGCAGCCGTCGGGGTGACGATCTTGACGCCCCGTGAGCGAGTCCATGAGAAGGACGGCACCGTGCTGGTCTACGTGCCGGGAGGGGACTTCACGCTGGGAGCCGACGATCTCCGTGACCGGGAGAAACCGATTCACCGGGTTCGTTTGAGCCCGTTCTGGCTCGGGAAGTATCCGGTGACCAACGAGCAGTACCGGCGGTACCTGGAAGCAAATCCGGATCGGCAGGAGCCTCAGTACTGGAACGACAAGGAGTTCAACCAACCGCAGCAGCCGGTGGTGGGGGTGAGCTGGAAGGAGGCGCGGGCGTACTGCCGGTGGGCGGGTCTGGAGCTGCCGAGCGAGGCGCAGTGGGAAGCGGCGGCACGGGGTCCGGATGGGCGACGCTATCCGTGGGGCAACGAGGCGCCCACGACCGCGCACGCGAACTTCGCCATGAACGAAGGCAGAACGACGCCGGTGGGCAGCTATCCCGGCGGCGCCGGCCCCTATGGGACACTGGATCAGGCGGGCAACGTCTGGGAGTGGTGCGCGGATGCCTGGGATGAGGATGCCTACAAGGCTCGGAAGGGTCGGGTCGATCCGGTAGTGAAGGGCGAAAAGTCTGCCGTCCACGTCCTGCGCGGCGGGTCCTGGGCGGTCGAGGCCAGGCACCTGGCCGCGACGTTACGGTTCAGGTACTCGGCCAGGTTCCGGTTCAGGAACTTCGGGTTCCGTTGTGTGTTGCCGGTCGGCCCCGAGCGTTGAGGTTTGGGTCTTGGTTCTTGTTCTTCTGCTTCTGGGGGTCCAGGGGGCTTGCCCCCTGGTCTTCTCTTTTGTCGACACTCCGTCCGTCTTGTTGACACTCTGTCGACAGAATGTCGACAGAATGTCGACAAATTGTCGATATTTGTCGGCATCCGTCGGCAAAAGAGGGGCAAGCGTTAACAAAGTGTCGACACTGTCGACAGAGTGTGTCGGCAGTGTCGACAAGCTGCCGGAAGACCCCTCACCCCCGACCCCTCTCCCCTGGGGGGACGGGGGTGGTTATGGAACGATCACAACCCAGGGGAGAGGGGCGCCCCGCCCACCCGAAAGACGAAAGACACCCCCCGCCCGCCGGTCGTCCGCGCCCTCGGAAAGCCCCCACGTGCCCAGAGGGCTG
>JAAEQG010000903.1 GCA_024231775.1 bacterium | reverse complement strand
CGCGCAGGTGAAGACGTTCATCTTGTCCGTCAACATGCGCAGGCTCTTGATATTCGCCTGCACCGGTTCGCTGAGCCCCAGCCCCGCATCGGGACGATGGAACCGCGCCGAAGCGAGCCCCCCGAGGATGTTGCGCCAGAAGCGCTCCATCGCGTCCCGATTGTTGCCGTAGCGCCCCGTATCGGCGCCGTAGATCTTCACGCTATTCAACGGACGTCGCTGGCTGGCGATGCGCTTCCGCTGCTTCTGGGCGTTGTCCCAATGGGCCTGCTTCTTCTGATGGTTGTTCTGCGAGATATCCACAAACGAATAGAGTTCGGGATGATCGAAGGTCGCGTTGTGCTGGGCGCTGGCCAGGTTCCAGGCGTCCCACATCTCAGTCGTGTGCACCTTCACACCGGCCGCTTTCGCCTTGCCCTGGATGTACCGGGCCCAGTAGGCGCCCCACGCCGGCTGGCCGGAGGTTTCGTTGTCCATGCAATAGAGCACATTGCCATGCGCCAGCGAGATCGAGAGCATCTTGTCGACAAGCCGCTGCTGGATCTTCAGGATCAGCTTGTTGTTGCGCTGCGCGGGCGTCGTGAAGAAGAACGGTTGATCGTTGCGTCCCGGGTGATGGGGGTAACGCTCGGCGAACCCGGACTCCGCATTGGTATAGTTGATGTTGTTCTTCGGGTTGTAGGGACTATCCTCCCAGTGGTTACGCGAGTAGTCGAAGCGATCCCAGACCTCGATCTGGACGATGACGTCACGCTGCTCGGCCAGAGTCAGCAGACTCTCGAACCGCCGCCAATATTCGGCGTTCCACCGATCCAGATCGTACTTGCCGTCGCCCGTCTTGGCAAAGGCCTGCACCTCGAAGCCCTTGTCGTTGCGGGCGCTCATCGTATTGCGCACGTAGTTGCCCCCCACCGACTTGAGCAAATCGAGATGGTCCTTCAGATCGGGAATCTGGAACAGACTGTCGTCCTTGGTGCCCCCGAGCAGCAGAACGGGCTCCCCCTCATATTGCCAGTAGCCCGGATTGCCCTCGTAGATCCCCACCCGGTCGTTGGAGGCCGACACCGCCGCTACGCAGATACACACCACAAGCACCGCCGCACGTGCAAATCCCATAGTGACTCCTCCAACAAATCATTCCATTGACAATCGGCCCGATG
>JAAEQG010000902.1 GCA_024231775.1 bacterium | reverse complement strand
GGAGACGGAACGGTTCTTTCGCCAGACTTCCTGCTCGCCCTCGCGTAGTTTTTCGGCCGTGTCGCGGGGAAGGAACTCCAGGTCGGTTTTGCCCAGCAATTCCTTCTTCTTTTTTCCCAGCAGGGCGCAGGCGGCCGGGTTGACGTCGGTGTACTGGCCCGCCTTGTTCTTCACGTAGGTGGCCAGCGGCGACTCTTCCATGTACTGGCGGAGATGCACCTCGGTGGCCGCCACGGTCTCTTCCAGCCGGATGCGTTTGGTGATGTCGCGGATGATCTCGATCATGCCGGTGATCTGGCCTTCTCGATCCCGAAGCGGCGCTCCCACGATGGAGGCGTAACGGGTTTCGCCCGACTCGCCAAAATGCTTGCGGACCAACGAGGTGGGTTGCCCCTCGCTAAGCACGCTGAAGAAGGGGCAGTTGCCAACGGCGACCTGGCACTCGCCCCGGATGCCCTGCCGCACCTCGTAGCAACTCAGGCCGCGGACGTCATCGATGGTGGCCTTGTTGTGTTCCAGGAATGTCGAGTTTGCGTCCTGGATGACCATGTCGGTGTCGACGACCACGATCTCGTCCGGAATGCTGTCCAAAATTTCCGCTATGCGGTTCCGTTCCGATTCCACCTTCTTCTGCATCTCGGTACGCTGCAGAATGATCGCCTCTTCGGCCTGGTGAATCTCCCAAAACAAGCGGGCACCGTAGTGGTCGATTAGCCGCACGTGCCGCGGGCGGGTCCGCTCGATCTCGTCGCGAACCGCGTCGTTACCGGTTAGCTCGATGATTACCCGCAGGTCGGGAATCTTGTAAAGCTCCCGGTAGTCGGTGGCAAGCAGGGGGACGCCAATCTCGCGCGCGTACTGGACCCCGGTTGCGTTCGGGTCGGCGTCGGCCACCCCCAGCACCTGCATGCGAAACTCGCCCAGCGTGTCGGCTTGCACCATCTTCAGGATCGACTCGCACCCCTTGCCGCCGCCCACGACGGCGGCCTTGGTCGGC
>JAAEQG010000901.1 GCA_024231775.1 bacterium | reverse complement strand
GGCCAGTGTTGATCCTCGGCCGCGCTGAGATTCTTCCCTCCTTGAGCCAGGTTCCAGTGATTCCCTTGTCCAGCCAGCTGCGGGGACTACCCTGGGAAGTGGAGCTGCTGCCGGCGGATGGACTTCCTTCGGTCTCTGTGTTGAAGCCCGAGTGGATGCGTTCGGTCGAGCGGACGAGGCTTGGCGCGTGGATCACCTCGTTACCGGACAACCGTTGGCCTGAGGTGCGCGACGCTCTGTTACACGTGCTAGGTCTCGATCCGTGAGCGGTGGTCGATATTCCGGGGAGTTGGCAAACCGAGGAGCCCAGGAGCGCCGTGGTTCAGGCCACGGCATCTGATATGTCGCGGGCCACGATTTCTGCGAATGGAACCGCCCTCGCTCGTGCTGGGAGCGAGGGCGCGGACGACCGGTTGCGCCAGTTACGATCCTGACGGTGTCGGTGGGTAGTCGCCTCGACGGCCACGGGCGGGCATGCAGCCCATGCGCTGTCGGTTTGAGGGCATAGAATGTAATTTTGGCGTAATGATTTGGGTGCGGCTCTTTTTGATCAGACGGACACGGGTGTTTCCACAGTGGGCTGCTGAAGGCAAAGGAGTACCGGTAGCGAAGTCTCGGACCGTTCAAGAGGTGAGATCTCAGCCCGTCTGCGGGCGGCATATGGTAGCCTGG
>JAAEQG010000900.1 GCA_024231775.1 bacterium | reverse complement strand
GAAAGTGGCTGACACCCTCGAGCGCGGCGAACAGTCCGTCATCCTGATAAACCGTCGCGGGTTCGCAAGCGTCATCTGGTGTCCGGTCTGCCGGTGGCGGTTGCGTTGCCCGCACTGTAACGTCGGTATGGTCTTTCACGCGTCGAGGCAACGTGCGTCGTGCCATCACTGCCGAGCCCGCATCGCCGTCCCGGAGCGCTGCCCCAACGTCTCCTGCCAGACCCCGGTGGTGCAGTCGGGAGCCGGCACACAGAAGATCGAACAGGAGCTCACTGACTCGTTCCCGGACGCCCGAATCGCCCGGGCGGACAGCGACACCATGAAGCGAGGTCGCGACTACCAGGATATGGTGGACCGTTTCGGCTCACGAGAAATCGACATTCTGCTGGGCACGCAGATGATCGGAAAGGGCCTGGACTTCCCGCACGTCTCCTTCGTGGGAATGATCGCCGCGGACCTGGCCGGGGCAGCCTCCGATTTCCGGGCGTCGGAGCGGCTGTTCCAGTTGATTACCCAGGTGGCTGGTCGCGCGGGGCGGGAGCGGTCCGGGGGCGAAGTGGTGGTGCAGACCCTGGTTCCCGAAGTGCTTGCTCTCCAGGCATCGGTCAACCACGACTACGTGGGCTTCGCCGAGCACGAGTTGGCTACGCGCCGACAACTGGGCATGCCCCCGTTCACCCGCCTGACCCGTTTCGTATTCGCGGACGCCCGGGAACGCGAAGCTCGCATCGCCGCCGAACGGTTCGCGGACGACCTGCGCAACCTGATCGCCGAACTCGAACTTGAGGGAACCGATCTGCTGGGTCCGCAACCCTGCTCGATCGAGCGCTTGCGCGGCCTGTACCGCTATGACCTGCTGCTGCGGGCTACGCGAACCGATGCGATGCAGCAGATCATCGATCGGTATAGCGAAGGATCCGTATCTCGGCCTAAGGTGCGGTCGTTCGTGGTGGACGTCGATCCCCTGGCGATGAGTTGAGTCCAGGTGGCCCGGCGCCGGCGGTTGCGATCAGGCTGGTCCTCGGCATCGGCGCCTGCAGGTGAACTGCCGGGGCTCAGTGTCCAGCCACTTCACCGCAACAGCCGCAATGCGAGGATCGAACTGCGTACCGGAATGGGTGAATAACTCCTCCCGCACACGACCGATGGGGTAGCCGGGCTTGTACCGTCGGCGGGCTAACATGGCGTCCATCGCGTCAGCCACCCCCAGAATCCGCGCACCGAGGGGAATGCGCTCGCCAGCCAGTCCGTCCGGGTATCCGCTTCCGTCGAAGCGCTCGTGATGATGGAGGATGATGGGGAGTTCGTCCTCGAAGAAGCTCGCGTGCCGGAGGATGTCCGCGGACGTCCGCGGGTGCCGCTTGATCGCGACGAACTCCGCGTCGGTAAGTGAACCGCGCTTGCGCAGAATCGAGTCAGGTACGGCGATCTTCCCGATGTCGTGAAGATAGGCCGCAATCCGCAAGGTCTCGCGTTGGTCCGCGGGTAGCCCAAGCCTGGTCGCCAGCCCCACCGCGTAACGGCTTACCGTGGAGGAGTGCCGGCGCACAAACGGGTCCTTCGCCTCCACCGCCGCCGTCAAAGCCCGAGCTGATTGCAGGTAGGTCAACCGCTTGCGGCGGGCGACGCAGTCCACCGCCGCAACCGCGCACGACCGACACCCGCTCGGAGCAGCTTCAAGGAGTCCATCCGCCGGAGGACGCGCCTTCTCGCCGTGGAGGCGACGCACCGCATCGCCCGCTCGCCCCGGCGAAGCCGCAGCGGTCTCTACCGGAATATCACGGTTGCATACCTTCATGGATCTCATCGCTAGTCTCCCGCTCCTACCTGTTCCGCTCCCCGTTCAGTGCTCCACCTATCGTCTCTCTCCGGCTGAGACTTGATGCACGTAAGTACCTGCAAAACTACCGGTTACGGATAAGAATGGACCCCAGATGTGGACCTACCCAGCGACCTACAGGTCTGAGATTAGCAGCGTGGGCTCGTCCGTAGGGAGTGCATGATCGGAGCTGACCAGACTAGCCAGTCACGTGTCGTTATCCCGACACGTCCGCACACCCACCAGAACGCGCGTGGGTCTGAGAACCACCACCGGTTTCCCAGCGTGCGCTCGGGAGGAACCGCTGAATGATGGGCGCTGCGTGCCTCTTCAGGATGGGGTCGCGTTAAGACGTAGATGCCGGCTGGGTGGCTGGGGGGGTGTCGGGGGGAGGCCTGAACTCGCCCATCAGAAGATTGAGGCGTTCGTCAAGCGATGGGCCATACGAACCGGAGCAGGCCTCTTGGAGCTGAGCGACCAGCTCGACCAACTCCGGACCAGGGTCAGCCTGGAGCGCTTCGTCCAAGAACGTGGTGATGGCCCGTACCACCTCCACCCTGACCGCGTCCGGCTGGTTGGCCAGTTCAGCAAGCAGTTGCCTGATCCGTTCGCCGTGCTGTCCGTTCCGAAGCCGAGCGCTGAGCAGCAGCACACCAACTTCGCCACAGGTTGGGTCATCGCTCGCTTTCAGGGAGGTATATAGGTCTTGAAGGTGACGGACGGCTTCGGCGTAGCGCTCCTGCCCATATAGCAGACGAGCGAGGAGATCGCGTGCCTGATGGAGCTGAACGGGCTCGGGGCTGGCATTGGCGAACTCGTCCACCAACGTGGTCAGATAATCGATCTGGCGTGCGGGTAGATCCTGCAATCGTCCGGCCCACTGCAGACGCGTCTCGGCTGGGGTGCTCCGCAGGATTCGATTGAGCGCTTCCCACGCCGCGTCCCGGACCGTATCTCTGGGCTCGGTGATCGGATTCAAGT
>JAAEQG010000899.1 GCA_024231775.1 bacterium | reverse complement strand
TCCTGCCGGGCTACACGTGCGTGATGGCGGTAAACCCCACCGTCTACCTGGGGGCCAAGCCGGTATTCATCGACATCGATCCGGCTACCTACAACCTTCGCCCCGAACTGGTGGAAGCCAGCCTGACCGCCAAGACCAAGCTCATCGTCGCGCAGCACACCTATGGTTACCCCGCGGATATGAACGCGATTATGGATATCGCCCGGCGTAAGGGGCTTCCCGTCTTGGAGGACTGCTGCCTGGCGTTGGGGGCGGAGTACGCTAGCCGCGTTGTAGGGACGTTCGGGGTGGCGGCGTACTTCTCTTTCCAGTGGAACAAACCGTATACGAGCGGGTTGGGGGGGATGGCGGTTACCTGTGATGCGGACCTGGCAACCCGTATCGAGGAAATCCAGGCGCAGGTCGTGGCTCCGAGCGCCACCGAGGTCATGATGTTGCGTGCCCAACTCGGGCTGTACCGGTCCGCGGTGTATCCGCGCACCACTGCCCTTGCCCAGACGGTATTCCGTACGCTGACCCGGGCTGGCTTGGTGGTGGGTTCCTCCAATCAAGACGAGTTCGCCCCGGTGATGGCCCCCGACTTCTTCAAGGGGATGAGTAACGTGCAGGCTCTCTCCGGGGCGCGACAGCTGCGGCGGTTGGATGAGAACATCGCCCATCGGCGTCGAATGACGGCGGTCTATGATCGCCTCCTCCGGAGGTCTGGCTGGCCGGTTGCGTCGCCGCAACCGGAAGCGTCGCCGGCGCTGACGCGCTATCCGGTGCGGGTGGCCGACAAGGAGCTGGCTTTGGTTACCTCGGGAAAGCGTCTGATCGAGTTGGGTAGCTGGTTCGAATGCCCGTTACATCCAATCGAGACGCCCATGGAGGCTTATGGATACTATCCGGGGCTATGTCCGGAGGCGGAGCGGGCCAGCCGGGAGGTGGTCAACCTACCCGTGCATCCACGAACTGATCGGGAGACCGCCCGCAGGTCGGTTGAGTTCATTAATCGTATCGGACCGGCTGCCGCGGTGAGTCCAACCGGGTGATGGTCAAGAGCGAGTCATGAGCAGCGTAGCCAACAACACCGGGCGCCCATCCATATCCGAGGCCGAAGAGGTCCGGCAGAGCTGGTACGTCGCCCCCAAGCCTCCGCCGCCGCAGGGTTGGCTGGTATTCAGCGAAGAGCTGATCCTCCGCGTGCTCCAGGGACGCTACGTCAAGCAGTTACCGGTCAGCATGTCTCTACCGTGGCGACTGTTGGGGATGATTGTCAGGTTGGTGCTGGCGGTGGGGCAGTTCGTGCTGATGTTCTTGTCCATGGTCCCCGTGCTCAGTGCGCTGATGGAGATGGCGGCGGTGCATTTCCGCCGTGGAGTTGTGGGGTTCTTCCTGCGCTCTTGTTATTGGAAAACCAAGCTCCGGTGCCTGGGGCAGGACACGCTGATCGAACGCGGGATCGAGATCTGGGGAGCGCGCAATATCGAGATTGGCGCATGCTGCCATCTGGATACGCTGGTGCGCCTGGCCGCGGGCGAAGGGCGCTATGGACAAGGCGGGCGGATGGTGATAGGCGACTACAGCCACATCGGACCGCGCTGTCATGTGGCTGGTCGAGGCGGCGTGGAGATAGGCGACTTCGTGGTAATCGAAGCGGGAGCCCACGTCTACAGTGCGACCAACATGTTCGTGCATGCTGAGCACCCCGGCCAGCTAGTGAGTTTCTCGCACACCGCACCGCGTAGCTTCCAGAGCACCCTCGAAGCTCCGGTCGTGCTGGGGGACTACTCCATGGTCGGGTTTGGCTCGATCGTGATGCCCGGTGCGTCGATCGGGATGGGGGCGATCGTTCACCCTCACACCCAGGTGATCGGGGCGTACCCGGCGTTCGCCAATATCACCGGACCGGGGCGCTCGCGGCAGAATGGTTGGCGGCGGCCGTCGCGGCGCGATCCGCGTCTGCCGGATACAGCTTCTGGCGGAGGCGGCCAGGATTAGCAGTTTCCCCGAGGGACTCTTCTCCGGCAGGGTGGAAACCATGGCCGATTCATCCGCGGAAGATTGGAGCAGGTTGGCTGCCACCATGCAGTCAGCAGGGTCCGATGCGCTTCTGGCGACACACAACCGAGTGGCCCGCTCGGTGTCCGAGATGCTCTCCGCGGACAACCTCCCGCCTTCGGTTCAACGGTTACGCGTGGCCTTGCTGCGCTCGGTTACGGCGGAGGTCCTGGAGAACTCGGTTGTCGCGAGCCTGGCGGAACGCTCCTTTGCGGCGACGGTCACCCTGGGGCAATTGGGCAACATCGCTTCCGAGATACTCGACGACAGGTCCTTCGTGCGTGCTGGGGAGCACGACGTGTGCGTGGTGCTGACTACGGCGGGGCATGTGCTACCGGGGCTGTCTGACCTGGCCACACCGCCTCGGCACGAAGTCGCCATCAGGACGTTCATCGACCAGCTCGAACAACTGGCGGCACGCTTCGAGGGACTGGTGATCGCGTGTAACCTCGCCAAACCCGAGTTCTCGCTTGCGCCTCACCTGGCTGCTCAGGTTGCTCAGAGCGGTCGTTATGCGATTCACGAAGCCAACCGCCAGTTGGCGGAGGCGGCGGCGGAAAACGCCAATCTGATCGTTTGTGATGTGGAAGCTCTGGCGACGACCCTCGGGGCGGACCGCTTCTACTCTACGCGCGATGCAGCCACCGCGATGCAGCCGTTCGGTGCCGAGGGGGTGGCCGCTCTGGGACGCCGGATTGCGGAACTGTGCCAACTCTACAAGACGACGCCGGTGAAGTGCATCGTGCTCGACTGCGACAATACCCTGTGGGGCGGAATCGTCGGTGAGGATGGGCTCGCCGGTATCGCCCTGGGGGAAACCTATCCGGGATTGTGTTTTCAGCAATTCCAGCGCCAGCTCGACGAGTTGAACCGCCTGGGGTTTATCCTGGCGATCAACAGCAAGAACAATCCGGCGGACGTCGAGAAGGTCTTTGCCGAGCATCCTGGGATGGCCCTCGATATGGGGCAGGTTGCGGCGGCGAGGATCAACTGGCAGGACAAAGCCACTAACATGCGCAGCCTCGCCTCCGAGCTGAACATCGGGCTGGACAGCTTCGTCTTCATTGATGACAGCGAATTCGAGATCAACCTGATCCGTGAGCAGCTTCCGGAGGTCCGGTGTCTGCAAGTCCCGCCGCAACCGTGGGCTCTGCCGGGGTTGCTGCCTCGGTCCGGAGTTATCGACCGGCTGAAGGTGACTCCGGAAGACCGCAGGAAGGCGCGCATGTACGCCCAGGAGCGCGAGCGCCGGGAGTTTAAACAGGAAACCGCCGGCTTCGAGGACTACCTGCGCGGGCTGGGAATCTGTCTGCGCTTCGAGGAGTTCGACGCAGCGCAGCATCTGGCCCGAACGGCGCAACTGACCCAGAAGACCAACCAGTTCAATCTGACCACCAGGCGCTACAGCGAAGCGGACATCACCCGGATGGCGGAGGCGGGGGCGCACATTTACCTGGCATCACTTTCGGACCGGTTCGGCGACTACGGTCGGATCGCGCTGGCGGTGGTTCTGCCCGGGGAAAGTCCGCAGACGTGCAGCCTGGATGTTTTCCTGCTAAGCTGCCGCGTCATCGGTCGTGGGGTCGAGGGCTCGGTTCTGAGGTTGGTTATGGCGGGACTCCAGCGGCGCGGATATCAGCGGATGGTGGCGGAGTTCCTCCCCACTCCCAAGAATGTCGTGTGCGCGGAGTTCCTGGCCCAAAACGGTTTTGCCGAAACCTCCCGGAGACGAGAAAGTGGTGCTGAGTACGAGCGTTCTCTCACCGCCGAGGTTCCGGGGCCCGACGACTGGATTTCTGTAACGTAGGGGCGCTGCCGGGATGAACGAGAAGCTCCGAGACATTATCTGCGACGTATTCAGGATTGAGCCGGAGCGCTATCGCCCCGACCTGGCCTCCGCGGAGGTGGACGCGTGGGACAGCGTCATGCACATCACCCTGCTGCTCACCCTGGAGCAGTCTTTTGGTGTAACGTTCGAGCCGGAGGAGGGCGCTGAGATGACCAGCATCGAAGCCATCAGGTCCGCCCTTGCCCGCCACGGCGCAACCGACGCCGACTGAGTTGCCCTGACCGCAGAAAAACGCTGAACGATGCCGTGCCACGCGCCGTTGTGGTAAGCTATTGGCGTCATGAGAGTGTTGATGCTGGGATGGGAGTTCCCACCATTCATTTCGGGAGGTCTGGGCACGGCGTGCTACGGCCTCACCCGGGCGCTGAATCAGGCCGGGGTGGAGGTGTCGTTCGTGCTGCCTCGTCCGATCGACGCAGCCTACGCCGGGGCGATATCCCCCGGTCTCACCCGGAAGGAACAGTCCGGACCGATCACCCTGTACCACCGGGCGGAGTTTCCGGGCGTGCGTTTCTGGGCGTTGGGCGTAGCCTTGGCTCCTTACCTGCGTCCCGAGATCCGTGGTGCTTTGGGAGTGGGGCTGGGGGCGGAACCCAAAGAGACCGAGGGGGCGGCTGAGCAGGACGCACCCTACACAGGTGACTTGTTCGCGGAAGTGGAGCGCTACGCGCGTTTGACGCTGGAGATGGCGGCGTGTGAGAAGTTCGATCTGATCCACGCGCATGATTGGATGACCTATCCTGCGGGCGTAGCCTTGGCGATGACCACGGGCACGCCATTGGTGGTCCATGTTCACTCGACGGAGTACGACCGCTGCGCCGAGTCGCTCCATCCGCGCATTTCCCAGATTGAACGTCGCGGCTTACACGCTGCCGACGCAGTGATTGCGGTCAGCCGGCTGACTCGTAATCTGATCGTCAAGCACTACGAGGTGGACCCCGGACGGATTCACGTGGTCTACAACGCCACCACGTCTGCCGGCCCGACGCCAAACCTGGACATCCCCTCGATCAGCCCCCACGAAAAGATCGTGCTGTTCCTCGGTCGGGTGACAGCCCAGAAGGGGCCGGAGTATTTCATCCGTGCCGCCTGTCGCGTACTGGAGTCCGATCCGGAGGTACGCTTCGTCGTGGCGGGAAGTGGGGACCTCATCCGGCAGACCATGGAGCAAGCCGACGCCCTGGGCATCCGTGACAAAGTGGTCTTCACCGGTTTCCTCCACGGTGACGACGTGGAGCGGGTGTTTCGCATGGCGGACCTGTACGTGATGCCCTCGGTCTCCGAGCCCTTCGGGATCGCCGCTCTGGAGGCGTTGAGTTATGGAGTTCCGGCGCTGATCTCGCGTCAGTCAGGCGCAGCCGAGGTGCTCAAGCACGCGATGAAGGTGGACTTCTGGAACGTGGAGCGCATGGCTGAGAAGATCCTCACGGCGATTCGGAACGCCCCGGTGCAAGCGGCGCTCAGGGCCCACGGTCGGATGGACCTGCGCGGGTTGAGCTGGGAGAAGGCTGCCGGCGAGTGCCAGGAGGTCTACGGTGCGGTCTTGGGTGACCGGGCGGAGCAGCCCGCCGGCGCGGATTGACCGGGGGTGCGCCGCCTCATAGACTCAGGGTTTGCGATTGGACGGGGGTGACGATGCTTAATGCGATGATGCTTGACGCAGAACGGGCGATGTTGTTGGTCATCGATGTTCAGACCAAGCTGCTACCGTACGTCTGCGAGGCGGAGGACATGCTGACCGCCACCGCTGAGTTGCTCCGCGGGACGCGCGTGTTCAAGCTGCCGATGCTCGCCACGACGCAGTATGTCAAAGGCCTGGGACCTACGCATCCAGCCATCGACCGGGTGTTGACCGAATTCGGCGTCGAGACGATCGAGAAGGCCTCCTTCAGTGCTTGTGATGAGGCGGTTCGAGCTCGCCTGCGGGAAATCGACCGACCGCAGGTGTTGGTGGTGGGCATTGAGGCCCACGTCTGTGTGCAGCAGAGCGTACTGGATCTGCTGGCGATGGAGTATCAGGTGTTTGTGTGTGCCGACGCGGTCAGCTCGCGCCGGTCACTGGACCGCGACACCGCCATCGCACGTATGCGGGCCTGCGGCGCTACGGTGACCACGGTGGAATCGGCGCTGTTCGAGCTGTGTGGGCTTTCGGGAACGGACGCCTTCAAGCAGTTGCTTGACGTGGTCAAGGCCCCGGAACGCATCTCCCTGTAGGGACACGTCGTAGACGCGGGGGCTCGACGCAGGGTTATGGAGTGGCAGGACGACGAGATCGACGCCGACGAAGCGAACGGCGATGCGGAGGACGATCAGCTCCCGTGTCCGTCGTGCGGGCGGATGATCTTCGATGATTCCGAGCGCTGTCCCCACTGCGGCGACTGGGTTATGCCTCTGGCGGCAGCAGCCTCGAACCGTTCCACCTGGGTGTGGTGGACGGCGCTCATCCTCGCCGGGGTGATGCTCGCCACTTGGGGCCTGTTTGGGTGAGCCGGGCGGTACCGGATGACGGTTCGCATCTGCGGTGCATTCTTGGTGGATAACTTACTGAACGAGGAGTCCGGGCATGGCTTTTCCAGAGCAGCGAATGAGACGGATGCGCCGTACGGAGAACCTGCGGCGCATGGTGCGGGAGACCAAGCTGGACGTAGCCGATCTGATTGCGCCGTTGTTCGCCGTGGAGGGTAAGGGCGTCCGCAACGACATCGCGTCAATGCCCGGTGTCGCCCAGATGTCCATCGACCTTGTGGTGGAAGAGTGCCGCAAGCTGGAGCAGTTGGGCATTCCGGGGGTGATTCTGTTCGGCATCCCCGAGCACAAGGACGCCGTCGGCAGCGAGACCTGGAGCGAAGACGGCATCATCCAGCGGGCCACCCAGGCGGTAAAGGAGTCCTGCTCCGATCTGACCGTGATCACCGACGTCTGCTTCTGCGAGTACACCGACCACGGTCACTGCGGGGTAATCAGCACGCACCGCGACGGAAACCGAGAACTCGACAACGATGCCACCCTGGAGAACCTCGGCAAACAGGTGGTCAGCCATGCCCGCGCCGGGGCGGACATGGTCGCCCCATCCGGGATGATCGACGGCATGATCCAAGCCATCCGAGATGCCCTGGACGACGCCGGGTTTGCGGATCTGCCGATCATGTCCTACGCCGCGAAGTACGCCAGTGGGTACTATGGACCGTTCCGCGACGTGGCGGAGTCCGCCCCCGAATTCGGCGATCGCCGGGGGTATCAGATGGACCCCGCCAACGGCGATGAAGCCGTTCGCGAAACCGAGTTGGACATCGAGGAGGGCGCCGACATCGTCATGGTCAAACCGGCGATCCACTACCTCGATATCATCTGGCGGGTGAAGCACGAGTTCCAGATGCCCACCGCGGCGTACCACGTCAGCGGGGAGTTCTCGATGATCAAAGCCGCCGCGCGGAACGGTTGGATTGACGAACAGCGCTGCGTGCTGGAGGCCACCACCGCCATCAAGCGTGCCGGAGCTGACCTCATCCTGACCTACTACGCCAAAGACCTCGCCCGGTGGCTGAGCTAACGCTGCTTTCGGACAGGTACATACGGCTCTGCGATAGCGCGTCTGTAGCGGCCGGCGTCCCCGCCGGCCGTCGGCCTGTTCTCTTCTCGACGCAGCGACACGCGACGTCTACAATGAACTGCGATGGGCGCGGTTCTACAAACCAGAGAAGTGGTTAAGGAGTATCGGGGCGGCGGAGAGGTCGTACGCGCGCTGAGTGGGATCAGCTTGACCGTCGAGCCAGGCAGGTTTCTGGCGATAATGGGGGCCAGCGGTTCGGGCAAGACTACGCTGCTACACCTGATGGGTGGGCTGGACGTGCCGACCAGCGGGCAGGTGCTGGTCGAGGGGCAGGACATCGCCGCGATGAGCGATCGCGGGCGGACCCTGTTTCGTCGCCGTCGCGTGGGGGTGATCTTTCAGGCGTTCAATCTACTGCCGACGCTCTCCGCCGAGGAGAACGTGGCTCTGCCGCTGTTGGTGGACGGGCGCGACCGGGCGGACTATGAGCCGAAGGTGAACGAGCTGCTCGAACAGGTCGATCTGGTCCATCGGCGTTCTCATCGGCCTCAGGCGCTCTCCGGCGGGGAGCAGCAGCGGGTGGCTATCGCCCGGGCGCTGGTCAACGATCCGGTGATTGTGCTGGCGGATGAACCCACAGGCAATCTGGATTCGCGTCACGGTGAAGAGATCTGGAAGCTGCTGTGCAAGCTCGCGTCGGAGCGCGATTGCACGGTCATCGCCGTGACCCACGAGGCTGCGGGGGCGGCGCACGCCGATCGCGTGGTAGTGTTGAAGGACGGTGTCGCGGTCGGCGAAATCGAGTCAGGGGGCCAGGCTGATGCGACACTGGTTGCAGCTAGCTACGCGAAGCTGGCGGGCTAAGCCCGGCCGCACGGCCGCATCGCTGGTTGCGGTGGCTTTGGGTGTGGGCACCGTGGTCACCATGACCGCGTTCTACGAATCAATCAGCCACGCTATTACCGACCAGGTAGTGACCCACTGGTTGGGCAATACGCACGTCACCGTGCAATCTCCCGGCGGACACTGGGGCAGAGTTCCCCAGGCGCTAGCCGATCCGATCGCCCAACTAGATAACGTCGAAGCGGTCACCCCACGTCTTGCGCGTCGGGTCAACCTGCTGCACCCACCCAGCCGGTCCGGCGTCGTCCCGCCGAGCGAACCGTCCGCGGCTGGCGGAGGCGCGCTCCCCGCGTTGCGCTCCGAGGTTGACGCCATTGGAGTCATCCCCGCCACCGAATCCACGTTCCGCTCGCTCAACGCGCTTCGCGGGCGTCGTATCCAGTCCGAAGAGTGCGGGGCAGCGCTGGTCGAGGCGCGACTGGTGGGCGAGGTCGGGCTGGCGCTGGGGGAGTCATTCCTTCTGGAGATTGCCGGGAGGACCCATTCGTTCACTCTGGTGGGGACTTTCGAGCGGCCGAGGGTCGGTGCGTTTCAGCGTCCGGAGGTTCAGGTGGCGCTGGCGGACTTGCAGAAACTCCGCGGCGAGCCTGGCGTGGTGACCATCATCGATGTCATGGTCGAGGACACTTCCCCGGAAGCCCTGGCGGCGACGGCCCAGCGCATCGAGGACGTGGTCCGTGAGTCCCGGGCCAGCGCTCAGGTGCTCACTGCGGCGGCGCGGATGAACCAGTTGCAGGAGGCCCAGCGCACTACCGAGTTGATCCTGATTCTGGTCGCCTTCGTGGCGTTGCTGACGTCGTTTTTCATCATCATCACCACGATGGGGATGGGAATCGTCGAGCGCATGACAGGGCTGGGGATGATGCGCTGTGTGGGAGTCACTCGCGGGCAGTTGACCGGGTTAGTGCTGGCGGAGCTTCTGCCGGTCGGCATTCTGGGCACGGTGATGGGCGTACCGATTGGAATCGCCCTGACTCACCTCGGGGCTTTGCTGGTGCCCGAGTATGTACAGACCGTGCTGGTAAGCACCTGGGGCGTGCAGCTTGCGGTGGCGGGGGGGCTGTTGACCACGCTGACGGGCAGTTTGGTGCTGGTCGTTCAGGTGGGCCGGGTGTCGCCGCTCAGCGCCGCCAGCCCCGAGTCGCAGCCTCCTCGGAGGGTTTGGGCGCTGGGCGCCGCGGTGGCCGGCCTGCTCTCGCTGGGCGCACATCATTGGATGCTTGGTGCGGTGAACGATGCGCTGTGGTTCAAGCCGATCATCGCGTTGTGCGGGACGATCACGATCTACTTCGCATATGTACTGGTGGTTCCCGGGTTGGTGGTGCTGATCGGTCCGGTGGTGCTTGGGGTGGTGGGTCCGTTGCTGGGCGTGCATCGCAAGCTGGCCCGCGATCAGATCGGCCGGGCGCCGTGGCGCAGTGCGGGTATCTGCTGGATGCTGATGGTGGGGTTGTCGCTGATCGTCTACCTGGCGGTTCGCGGGGAGAGCATCAACGCGGCGTGGGACTTCCCCAGCCGATTGGCGGAGGCTTTTGTCTGGACGCAGGAGCCGATCCCGGCGTCTCGTCTGGATGCGGTTCGCGGGTTGCCCGGGGTGGGGGAGGTTACGGCGATACACGATATACGTTGCACGGTGGGGCGGGCTAAGAACACCCTGATGCAGTTGCTCAAGCCATTCACGATCTTCGTCGCCGGCGAGCCGGATACCTTCCTGAACATGGCTAAGCTCGAGTTTCTGGAGGGCGACCCACAGGAGGCCCGAGCCAAGCTGAAGCGCGGCGGGTACGTGCTCTTACCGCCGGAGAGTTCGCGCGGTTTGAACCTGCACTACGGCGACCGGGTGGACATCACCATCGGCAGCCGCACCGCCTCGTTTGAAGTTGCCGGAGTCGTGCAGTCGCCCGCCTTGGACATTGCGGTCAGCTATTTCCAGGCGGACAGCTACATGACCCTGGCCGCCGGCGGGGCAGTGCTGGGGACGCTCGAGGACACCAAAGACCGGTTCATGATCGACGCCATTTCGACCTTCCTGCTCACCTTCGATCTGCCTGCGATAGCTCCGCCGGCCGAGTTTGCCCAGGCGGAACCGCCAGGGCTCGAGGCGAAGAGTATCGCGGGGCGAATGATGGGTTGGGCGAAGGATCTTCCTCATGAAGGGGGCCGGCTGGCTGAGTTTGCTGACGTGCTGGGGGCGTTTCGCGATGGTTCCGGCGTGCTTTCTCCCCCTGCGGGGCGAGAAGTGCGCCGGTATCAGCGTGCCCTGGCTTTCGTCGCCCAGACGCGGGCACGACCCGTGCCGCGAGAGTTGCTCGGGCGGTCTCTTATCGTGGCGGAACATTGGGAGGATCTGACTCCCGCCGAGCGTTGGGATCTGTTCCGCGAGCAACTGACCATGCTCAAGGTCGCCTACACCGCGGGCAAGCCCGGCTCACAGACCGGATCGCTGCGCCGCCTCAAGCAGTCCATCGACAATGACATCCGTCGGGCGACCTTACTGGTGTCGATCATCCCGATCATCGCCTTGATCGTGGCCACGATCGGCGTAGCTAACCTGATCGCCGCCAGCGTGAGCGCCCGCACGCGACAGATCGCCGTGCTCCGGGCGGTGGGGGCGCTGAAGTCGCAGATTGTCCGTCTGGTGCTGGCCGAAGCGATGACCCTCGGGGTGATGGGCTGTCTGATCGGGGTCGTCCTGGGCCTCCATACGGCGAATTCGATGAACGTCATTACCGAAAAGCTGGTTGGCGTCGATCTGGTCTTCACCGTACCGTGGGGCCGGGTAGCGGGCGCCGTCAGCCTGACCCTGGTGATTGCTCTTCTGGCGGGGGTCGGACCGGCGCGACGGGCGGCGCGGAACAATATCGTCGATGCGCTTCAGTCG
>JAAEQG010000898.1 GCA_024231775.1 bacterium | reverse complement strand
GGGCCGACAGCATGGGCCACTGCCGGACCACGGTGGCGCGGTCGATGCCATGGCGGACCGGCAGGATACGTTTCTCGCGCCACTCGCTCTCCTGGGCGAACAGGGCGCTCAGCTCGGTCTCGGGCCAGTACTTGAGAAAGCTGGGGCTGAGCACCACCACAGCAAAGGCGGACGAGCTCAGACCCTGATCCATGGCGCGCCGGAAGTCATCGCCGAGCCGGATCTGATCGGCGTCGTACCAGACCTTCAGTCCCCGCTCTCCGAGGGCAGCCACCAGCGGCTCCACCGCATCTGCCTTGTCCTCGCTGGCGTGGCTCACGAAGAGGTCGTACTCGAAGCTCTGATCCATCATCAACCTACCTCCTGCGCGCTCCCGAAGCGAGTCTACCACCTCACCAAGGATTCCGCCCAACGATGAAGTCATTATTGAGCGAACAGGCACCCATGCCGATCTTTTCGGTTCATGAGGACCCTCGGGGCCGCGAATCGCCAAGGCCCCGCAGGCGTCGGCGTCGTTGACCCGCGCAGCGATGCTCGGTCCTCGACCCGGCGTTCTGGGTGATGGGTGGTACCTCAACGATTGGCCTTGACAGCCACCGGAGGTTCTCTGGTACGATGGTTCTTGTGGTATGGACCGAGGTACAGGAAAATGCATGAAACAGCTCAAACGGCATTGATCGACCCCCTCTACGTTGAGGAACCTAACCATGTTCAGGAATATGTGGACGTGTTTAGTCGTGTCGCCGTCGAGAACCAGCCGGTGATTGTCCGCCGCAGAGGGGAAGACGTCGCAGCGGTGATCTCGCTGGCTCAGCTCAGCCTGTTGCAGGAGTTGCTTGCACGTCAGCAGGCCGAGCTGTTGGCTGCCGAGATGGACTGGTCGAGCCTGGACAAGGCGGTACCGCCTCAGGAGTGGTTGGACGGAGACGAACCCAAGCCATTTTGAGAGATTCGAGGAGCTCGTAGGAAAAGCATGCCTGCATCGCTGCGACGGATCCATTTGATCGCCGGCACGTACTCCACGTCAGAGATGCCTTGCCCTTTTCGAGTGACACCAAAACGTCGGCACAGGCTTGTAAGTGCCGACGTTTTGGGTAATTATCAATTCATGAGGAACTTCCACCAGCATAATACGATACCGGAGGCCGGGCCGGCGCTGCCTGCTACCTTCCGCCCACGGGACCTGGAAGCCCTCGGTATCCCGCGAAGTCGTCTCCTCACCTGGCTGAAGCGCGGCACTGTCGAGCAGCTGGCACGCGGGCTTTACCAGCGCACCGATGCCGAGTTGGGCGAGCACGAGACGATCGCCGGAGTTGCCACGCGCGTACCGCGTGCCGTCGTGTGCCTGCTCACGGCGTTGCGCGTGCATGACCTCGGTACTCAGCTACCGAGGAAGGTCTGGATTGCCATCGACCGCAAAGCCCGCAAGCCCCGAGTTGCCGGGCTGCCTGTACACATCGTGCGTTTCTCCGGGCAGCTGCTGGACTACGCGGTGGAGACTCGCGAGGTGCAAGGCGTGCGGTACCGCATTACCTCGCCCGCCCGAACTGTGGTGGACTGCTTCCGCTACCGCAATAAGATCGGCCTCGACGTGGCCATCGAGGCTCTTCGCGATGTACTTGCCTGGCAACGGATCCCGGTCAATGAAATCCTCAGTTCGGCCAAAGTCTGCCGGGTACACAGCGTGATCGGCCCGTATCTGGAGGCGCTCACCTCGTGACCCTGAAGCTGCGAAACGTCCCTGCCTCCATCTACGACCGGCTTCGATCGTGTGCCCGTGAGCGCGACGAAGAGGTGCCGCTGATCCACCAACTCCTACGCTGCTGAGCGCCTGCTCTTCAGGCTGGCGCAATCGCCGCACCGCGAGCGATTCGTTCTCAGGGGAGCGATGCTTTTCGCACTCTGGGGCGGTGAGGCATACCGCCACAGGCGACCTCGACCTACCCCGCAGCTTCAGCGAGGCGCGCCTCAGCCGTTGAGTCATGGGATT
>JAAEQG010000897.1 GCA_024231775.1 bacterium | reverse complement strand
GGCAGCTCGCCCGCACCCGCAACGAGTCTATTGGCTTTGTCTTTCAGACGTTCAACCTGATTAACCGGACCACCTCGCTGGACAACGTCATGGTCCCGCTGATCTACGGGCGACGGGGGGCAGCCAAGGCCAAGGCCATGCAGGCCCTCGAGCGCGTCGGGTTAGCCGACCGGGCTAAGCACACCCCCAGCGAACTCTCCGGCGGCGAGCGCCAGCGCGTCGCCATCGCCCGGGCCATCGTCAATCACCCGAGCCTGATCCTGGCGGATGAGCCGACCGGCAACCTCGACTCCAAAACCGGCGAGCAGATTCTGGAGATCTTCCATTCGCTGCATGACGAAGGCGTCACCATCGTTATGGTGACCCACGAGATGAACGTCGCCGCTCAGGGCGAGCGGCTGATCAACATGAGCGATGGGCTCATCACCACTGATCTGGTAATGACCCCGGAGCTGCGCGACGAGTTGCTGCGCTCGAACACGCGCTACCTCGGTCGCGGCGAAACCGACGGGCTCGAATCCTGAGAGTGCGAGACGAATGTTCTTCTTCAAGGTTTGCATGATGGCCCTCAGCAGTCTCTGGGCCAATCTGCTGCGCACCCTTCTGGCTACCCTCGGGGTGATCATTGGCGTCGGAGCGGTCGTTTCCGCAATGTCCATCCTCGAGGGAACCAACCGTCACCTGCTCGAACGTTTCGAGTCGATGGGCGCCGATCAGCTCATGGTCTTCAGCGGATCATCCCAGCGCCACGGTCGGCGCAGCGTGACCCCTTCGCTCGAAGTCGAAGATGCCGAAGCCATCCTCGAGTGCAGTTTGGTCAAGGCGGTATCTCCGGAGGTGCAGGCCCAGGCCCAGGTCAAGTACTTCAGCCGCAACTCCGACTCCGCCATCCTGGGCACCACCCAGAGCTACGCGACCATCAACAATTACGGCGTCGAACCGGGCGGACGCTTCATTTCCGCCGAGGACGTCCGCGGCGTCAGGAAGGTCTGTGTGCTGGGTCACAAGGTCGCGGAAGAGTTGTTCGGCGTAACCCAGGCGGAGGACTGCCGCGTCAAGATCAAAGGCTTGGGATTCCAGGTCATCGGGGTCATGGAGAAGAAGGGCGTCCTCGGCTTTCGCGACGTTGATGACCAGGTGATTATCCCGGTTACCACCGCGATGAAGCGAGTCTTCGGGATGCGCCATCTGACCATGATCAGCGTTCAGACCGAGGGCCAGGAACACCTTCCCGCAGCCATGCTCGAGGTCGAGCGAACCCTCCGCGGCAGCCACGGAATCCGCGCCGGACAGGATGATGACTTCTCCATCCTCACCCAGGAGCAAATCAAGAAGGAGTTCTCCTTCTTCACCCAGATTTTCGCTATCGTCTTGGGGAGCATTTCGGGCATCTCCCTGGTGGTGGGGGGAATCGGCATCATGAACATTATGCTCGTGTCCGTCACCGAGCGCACCCGCGAGATCGGCGTGCGCATGGCCGTGGGAGCCAGACGCTGGGACATTCTCAAGCAGTTCCTCATCGAAGCCTCCATCATCAGCATCTTGGGCGGGGTGCTCGGCGTGCTGCTTGGCTTGGTGTTCACCGATCTCCTGGAACAATGGACTCGCATCCTCAAGACCCACACCGGACCCTGGACGATCTGGTTCGCCCTGGTTATGGCTACGTTGGTCGGCGTCGTCAGCGGCATATACCCAGCCGTGCGGGCTTCACGCTTGGACCCGGTAGAGGCCCTCCGCTACGAGTAGACGCTCCTCGCGCCCGGCAAGCGACGCATCCGCCGCCGCGCAGTTCCCGTTGCTACGCCCCGTCCACATGGAGTAAAATGGCAGGATTGTCGACCGGGCGGTCGAGTCGAATGTCGCCACTGACGGGGAAGGAAGGCTGACGTGTTGAACCAGCGTGTGTGTATCATCGGGCTGCTGGCGGCCAGTGGAATCGCGTGCAACAGCATTGCGCCCCCGGAGGAGATCAGCGGTCAAGTCGCGGTGGCGAACTCGGGCAATCGGGATTTGGATTGGGCGGCGCTCGATGCGGGCATCTCCGAGGCGGACAGCGCCATGCTGGTACCGCATCAAGCTGACCCAGGGCCGACGATCGATCTGTTGGAGGAACACGTCGGCGACCTCTACGTCACCGCGTACATCTGTGAGCGAATAGACCGGTTGGCGGCGTTCTGCTGGACACGGGCTTCTAGCCTGGATGCGGAGCATCGGGACTGGATCTGCGCGCGCATGCTCGAGGATATCGGTGCGGATCACGAGGAGACTTGCCGCGCCGGTTTTCCGATGTACCTGCACTGATACCAAGTGCAGCTTGAGTCTGCCGATCAGAACCTATACGCATTCTGGTTAGCTCTCGCGTTTGCCCCAGCCCGTTCGACAGACGGTCCGCAACCGGTGTTGCGCGGCATGGGTAATACACACACGTTTCAACCTCGTGATCCACTCGGTTTGGTGGGTGCCATGGGTAAGCTTTGCTTACCCGTGCAGCGTGCCGATGACGCACGGGCAAACAAGTTTGCCCATGCCACCCGCCGCGCAACCATTACAGGGCCTGAACAACGCGCAGCTTCTATACGTGATGCGTATTAGAACTTATCGGTTTGCGCTCCGCTCCCTCACGGTCGCGGCTCGGCTGCTGTGTC
>JAAEQG010000896.1 GCA_024231775.1 bacterium | reverse complement strand
GGCGCTGGTCTATGATCCGGGGGTGGAGGCCCGCGAGATCGTCAATACCGCGTATGTGGAATTTATGACCGCGAACGGCCTGGACCCGACCAGCTTTCCCAGCCTGCTCAAGCTAGAGACGGAAGTAGTTCGCATGATCGCCAATCTGCTGCGGGGCGACGAACAGGTCGTGGGAAACCTGAGCACCGGCGGGACAGAGAGCATCATGCTGGCAGTAAAGACGGCGCGCGACAAGGCGCGGGCCGAGCGGCCAGAGATCACGACGCCAGAGATGGTGCTCCCTCTGACGGCTCATCCCGCGTTTCACAAGGCCGCGCATTACCTGGGCCTCAAGCTGGTAACCACGCCATTCGATCCCCAGACGTTCCGCGCCGATGTGGACGCGATGCGGGAGGCGATCACGGAGAACACGGTGCTGTTGGTCGCTTCGTCGCCGGGCTACTCGCACGGGGTTGTGGACTCGATCGTCGAAATCGGCGCGCTGGCGCAGGAGCACGACCTGCTTTTCCACGTGGATGCGTGCGTGGGCGGCGTGCATCTTTCGTTGATGCGAGAATTGGGGTATTCGCCTCCCGAATTCGATTTTACCGTGCCTGGCGTG
>JAAEQG010000895.1 GCA_024231775.1 bacterium | reverse complement strand
GTGAGCGCGGGAACTGCTCTGGCGGGCGAAGCCCAGAGCATCCACACCGTGGCTCGCGCGGGGCAGGTCGAGCAGGTTCGCACGATGTTGGAGCGCTCTCCGGAGCTGATCGAGGCAAAGAACCGGGCTGGCCAGACGGCGCTGCATGCGGCTGCCTACGCCGGGCGTACCGACGTCGTCGAGTTCCTGCTCGCCCACGGGGCGTCGGTCGCAGCCGCCGATCAACAGCAGGCTGCGCCGCTGCACCTCGCGGTCAGCCAACTCCGGACCGAGGTGGTCGCCCGACTCCTGGAAGCCAAAGCGGACCCCAACGCATCGACCAAGAGCAAGATGTCGCCCCTGGCCTTACTGGCGGACCGGCGGATCGGTTCAGCCGATGATACGAAGTCATGCGCCGCGATCGCTCGCCTGCTGCTTGAAGCAGGGGCGGAAACTGATGCCCCGAACGCTGACGGCTACCTGCCACTACACCTCGCGGCGATCCGCGGCAACCTGGCGATACTGGATCCGCTCCTGGCGGCTGAGGCTGACGTAACTACTGGTGACGCTCGAGAGCAGACCGCACTGCACCACGCCGCACGTGGCAACCATCAGGAGTTCATCAAACGTCTGCTCGCCGGGAAAGCCCCGCTGGACGCTGTGGACCGCAATGGCGAAACGCCGCTGCACGCCGCCGCACGCCGGTTCCGCGCTGAAGCTATCGACCTGCTGCTCACCGCCGGTGCCCAGGTCAACGCCACGAGCAAGGCGGGCATGACTCCGCTGATCCTGCTGGCGGCGCACTCGGAGGAGGACCGCGGCATCGATCACGATGGTGCCTTCTCGGCTGCGGCGCAGGTGTTGCTCAAAGCCGGCGCCAAGCTTGACGCCAAGGACAGCACGGGTACCTCCGCCCTGCACTACGCCGTCAAGAACAAGCACGCCAATCTGGCGGAGTTCTTGCGCAAGCACGGCGCCGCCGAGTAGGACCGTTTCCCAACGGATACTGATGATTGCGACGCATTGGTTCTGTGGCGACCGGCGTCCCCGCCGACCGTCGGCCTGCGAGACGCAGGCCGCTACGATGCACGGCGAAGCCGCAACTTCCCAGGTGGAAGCGGGTCAGTACGCACGGCGGAGAGTCGTCTCGGGGAAGTAGTGACTCAGGATGGGCTCGCTGGACAAGCCGCGCAGGGCCATACCCAGTCCACCAATCTGACAGAAACCCGCTCCATGTCCCCAGCCTGCCCCGCACAGTGTGACAGTCCGCGGAGTACCATCGCCATCCCGTTCGATCCGCACCGTAAACGCACTGCTATACAAGAAGCCCTGGTGTAGCACTTGGCGGATTCGGTACTCGCTACGAACCTGAACCTGGCGACGCTGACCCGAACGCTCGCCGAATTCCAACTCGATCAACTTGGCCCGACCGGAGACGCCACGCTCCAGCACCCGCAGATCCCGCAGACAAACCAGATCGGACGCCTCGGGCAGCTTCGAGCGTAGCAGACCCTCGAGTTCCTCCCGGCGGTGACAGACCGTCCACCGGAAATAGCTGGCTACCTCGTCCACCCGTCCGAGGAACTCGGCGAACCGTTCCTCCGCAACCACGTTCGGACTGCAATAGACCTCGGTGTCCCTCAGCCACGGCCCGTCCAGATACTCATCCAGGTTTGCCTCGGTCACCGGAAGGAAAGCCCGCGCCGACGAACCCTGCGGAGCGTCCACGATCGCGGACAGGCCTGGCTTGGGACGGTCCCACACATGCTCGGGTTGCTCGGAAACGCCGCCGCACGATTTGGAGTAGTTCGCGTCCACCACCGCGCCGGTCGTATTCAGTAACACCTGGCCGCGGGTGTCGTTCACCGCTGCCGTAGCGGCGGTGCTTAAGTCGTCAGTCCCCTGATAGCGCTGGCAGCAGTCGTCGTTGCAGCGATCGAAAGGACTGTCCTCGTGCTTGGGCTCGGAGAAAGCCAGTAACCACGACCGGGCTACGATGCACTGCGCCTTGAGAAACTCGAGCGGACACTGGCCGCTCATCTCCGCGGTAATCACCCCAGCCAGGTAGTCCTCCAGCGGCAGCTCGTTGACCAGGATCAGGCCCTGTCCGCCGGCCCGGAGTTCGACGCCACCGCCGAGGGTCTGGTCCGTTCGCTTCTGCCAATGGAAGCCCCGCCCGGCGACGACCCCGCTAACCCGGACCCCCACGCCGCGCCCCGACGCCTCCGCAGAATCCGCCATTAGCTGCCAACAGGTTGACACTTCTTCCGGCGTGTCGCCAACGCGCACGCTCACCGTGTCTCCCACCCGAGATGCGACCACGCGCCCCGCCTGGATCGTTCGCCCCGGTCCATCCGCCCCGATCAGCCGACGCCCATTCGCTGGAATCTCCAGCTCCAGGGTCTGCAGTTCATCAACGTCCAGCACTATGCCGATGCGGACCAAGGGTTCACGCCGATGCTCCGGCTGCCAGTCTCGAATACCAATCGGGGCCGTTCGCTCATTCATCTCCTGGACTCCCCATCCTCTTCTCTGCGGTTGCTGCGTTTCCTTTCATCCCCCACCTCGAGATGGGGCACGCGCACTATCGGTTCAGTCGCCCGCAGCGATCATCAATGTAGCGTCACCCCTTGTGGGTGACGAAGAACACCGGTTCGTCACCTACAAGGGGTGACGCTACAAACCAAACCCACAGCCGCTGAAGCGCTGGAACTCCCGCGCATCTCCGCTCCCTCACGGTCGCGGCTCGGTTCCGTGAGCGGCTGGCCACAGGTGGCAGGCCATGAATGGCTAGCCCAAACCTCCCGCCGCGTGGCGCGCCTCCTCAGCCAAACGAGTGAAGACCGCCAGAATCTCATCCAGGTTCGAGCGTCGATGCCGCCCTAACCACACCCGCGCGTACTCTGGAGCGATCTTCGTGCACGCCTCGGCGAACGCCCCCAGCCGATCAGCCAGTGCAGAACTCGCCCCAGCCTCAGCACGAACCAACTCACCCGCCAGCCGAATCCGCTCCGCCACCAGCACGTTCATCCGACACGCGATCTCCAACTCCTCCCAGTCCTGAACGCACTCCGGGGGAATACCCTCCCGCCTGGAGAAGTACTCCTCGCCCGCCCGGGACGCACGGGTCCATTCCTCCAAACGTGCGTCCGGCCACTCCGTCGCCGAAACCGTCTCGCGAAGCGGAGCGCAGAACGTCGGCCAGCTACGCACCAAGTTACTCGCCGCCACCACTCGGCGCAACACGTTCACGGACTCTCCGCTGTCGTCGCCGAGCATCAACCGACCAAACGCCCGATCGAAGTCCTCCGCCTCCGGCGCCGCCGTGTTCCACGCCATGCTCGCTCCGAGCACCACCGGGTGCCACGAACCAGCCATCACGTTGAAGTGTCCCTCATCACCCCAATCCGTGTTGAGCAGCCCCGCCGCTCCATACTCCACGCCGGCGCGGGCGTAGCGACGGATGTTCAACTCCGCCTCGTTGATGTCGTTCAGGATTCGATTCCATGCATTCGTGCCAGGGCATACATACGTCGTCCGGCCCGCTTCGCAGAACCGTGCGGTGCTCTCATAGTCCGTATCCGCGCTGTAACCCCAGTTCAGCACAATAGCATCCGCGGGAATCTCTTCGATCAGCTCTGGGTGTTGCTTGATCACGTCACCCCAGTACATCGGCTGCTTGCCGTGTCGGCGGCAGAGCTCGCAAAGCCATCGAACGTGCTCGACGTACAGGCGACCCGCACCCACCGCCTCGGCGCGGGCTGCGTTCTTGCCCTTGCCCAGGTCATAGGTCTCGTCGCAGCAGACATTCGCAAACGGGGCGGAGAACAGGGGCAGGAGTTCCGCATACATGCTCTCCAACAGCATGCGCGACTCCGCGTTGGCTACGTCCAGAGTCAGCCCGCGCATCCGCTCGCCCCACGCCATCTCCTCCCATGATCGAGTCGTCTCAATCTCCGCCAGGTGGCGATACTCGGGCAGGCTGAGCACGTGCCCCATATGCCCGAATGACGCCAGCGCAGGAACCAGGGCAATCCCCCGCTCCGCGCAATAGGCATCGAACTCCCGAATGTCCGTCGCGCTCAGCGGCGAGCAGCCCCGCCCGATGTTGCGGCTAAAACCGAAGGCGAAGGTGTGTTCCAGGTAGAGCTGCAAGTGATTGATCTTGAAGAACGCCAGCCGATCCGCCAGTTCCTTCAGCGTCTTTAGCGTCGGCACTCGACCCCGCGATACATCATAGGACAGCCCGCGCACGGCGTAGTCCGGAGCGTCGCCGACTTCCACCGCCGGCCACTCCCGACCGCAGGCCCGCAACCACTGATGCAAGGTCACCAATCCGTAGTACACGCCCATGGACGACGCCCCGGTTAACTCCGCGCCCTCCGGGCTTACCGACAGGCAATACGCCTGCGCCGCACGGTCAGCCCCAACCGCCCCCGTCGAGAACTCCTCCACGATCGCCTCGGGAGCCACCCTGACCACCAGTGCGCCGGTCGGCAGCGAATCCCGACCTTGCTCCACCTTGGTCCTCACCCCGCAGCACTCGGTCATCAGCGTCTGCAACCGAGCCAACGCCAGGCTCGCGGGCGAATCCAGGTCGGCGCATACTCCGATGGACAATTCATCCGGCAGACGAAAGCTCCCCCCGGTAGCGGTGAACCGCTTGGGTTGAGGCAGAAGACCGGCGATCAGCGACTCGCTCGTCTTGCGTTGCGATTCTACGCCGCTCATAGCCCCTCCTCCGCCGCGATCAGATCGTCATAAGTCTCGCGCCGGCGGATCAGCCGTAGCGTATCGCCATCGACCAACACCTCCGCGGCACGCGGTCGCGAGTTGTATTGGCTGCTCATCACCGCTCCGTACGCCCCCGCCGAGAAGACCGCCAGCAGATCACCCCGTTTAACCGGCGGAAGCCAACGCCCCTTAGCCAGAAAATCGCCGCTCTCACACACCGGCCCCACTACGTCAACTTCCACACAGCCGGGCAGTTTCAGATCGCTGCGGTGGTGCGGTGGAACGAAACCGTCTCCGGGCTCGACCGGCCATAGGAAGTGGTAAGCCTGGTACAGCGCCGGGCGGATCAGATCGGTCATGGCAGCATCGCCGATCACGAAGCGCCGAACGCAGCCCTCTTTAATGTAGATCGTCCGCTCCAGCAGCACCGCGGAATTGGCGGCGATCGATCGGCCGGGCTCCAGATGGATGCGCAGGTCGCGCCCCTTGAACAGGGGGACGATGGACCGGGCGTACTCCGCCGGGTTCGCCGACGGGGTTTCGCCATCGCCAGCCCCCCAACCCCCGCCGAGGTTGAACAGGTCTATCCCGACCCCCGCCGCCCGCAACTCATCGATCATCCCCAGGAGCTTGCCGATCGCCTGCACATATGGATCTACCGTGTTGACCGGCGAGCCCAAGTGCATGTGTACGCCCGACACGCGCACCCAACTGTGTCCGGAGTAGTGCTTGAAGAGTTCGCGGGCGCAGTCCAGGTCGATACCGAACTTGTTCTCCTGCTTGCCGGTCGTCGTGTACGGATGCGTGTGAGCATCAACGTCGGGGTTCACCCGCAAGGCGACCTGCACCACCTTACCCCCCTGCTCCGCCAGCCCAGCCAGCACCGCCAGCTCCGCCTCGGACTCCACGTTGAAGCAGCCCACCCCTGCCTCAATCGCCGCCGCGATCTCCGAATCGGTCTTGCCCACCCCGGCGAAGACGATGTCGCCCGGATCCGCCCCCGCGGTGATCGCCCGAAACACCTCCCCACCACTGACCACGTCAAAAGCTGCCCCATGCTCGCCGAGCAGACGGAGGATATGGGTGTTGTGGCAACTCTTGACCGCAAAGCAGAGCTTGGGGTTCAGCGGGGCAAAGGCCTCCGCCAGGGCGTCGTATCGTTCTATCAGTGCTCGCCGCGAGTACACATACGTTGGCGTGCCAAACTCCGCAGCGAGCACAGGCAAGGCCACCTCCTCGCAGTGCAACACCCCCCCGCGATATTCAAACGACTCCATAAACACCTCCGCCTGCGCAACCTGGCTCCGGCCCGCTCACGGGCGCTTGGCCATGAAGAAATCGTGATCCAACCGCGCGTCGTACAACCGATCGCCGCGCTTCAGGCTGCCGATGCGCACGCCCGGCGGCGAGGCATGCACCACGTGGGTGGGGGTAATCGCCACGCCGGTGTGATAGATCTTCCCACTCGAGTCGATGAAGAACACGTGATCGCCTGCGCGCATCCCCTCGCGTAACCAGCGGGTCGCCACCAACCTTCCAGCGAACGCCTGCTGCCAAGCGTCACGAGCCGGCGCCACCTCGCCCGCTTGGGCCCAGATGTTGGTCACCAAACCGCTGCAATCCAGCCCCAACGGGGAGCGACCGCCCCAGACATACGGAATGTTCAACAACTCGAGCCCAGCGGAAACCCGGTTCGCAGCCGCCCGGGAGCGGGTCGCCTCGTCCACGAACACGAACTCCGCCGGAAGCTCCACCAGCGAACCGTCGGGCACTCGAACGGAGATAACGCCTTCGTCCCGGTCCACCACGGGAAGACGCGCCCCGCGCGGAATCGTACACGTCGCCCGCACTACGTCCTCTTTGACCACACCGTGATCACGCCCCAGATACGCGACGAACCGCGCCGCCGTGAGGCGCTGAATCGCCTCCTCACGCACCCAACCCCAGTAACCATCGCCGGCGTGCAGCAAGAACCAACCCTTCTCGCGGTCCAGAAGGAACACCGGCTCGCCCAAGAGAAGCTGAGTCAGGGCGCCACCGCGGGCCTCGGGCTTCTTCAAGATCAGCGCCATGGGCACCTTGCACACGCCGTACATCTCCTCCCCCAGCCGCCCCTTATCCGGCAGCGTCCGCATCTCGCTGCGTACCGAATCCCGCCCCACCGCCGCAAGAGACTCGATCAACCCCGGGACAACCGACGGCGCATTCGTCGCCCCGCGCAGCACTACCGTGCCCTCCTCCGCGGACGCGTCCACTCTCAGGTAAACCATGCTGCGGTTGGTCGTATGCAGGCGGGCGTACGCCCGGCAGAACCAGCCGAGTTTGCTGTCCGGCAGATGCCCGTTAGGCCAGACCATCACCGCCCGACGCTGGGCTCGCGATCGAGCCTTTGTGGCAGCAGTCGTCGGCTGCGGACGATCCGCTGCACCGCGGCTGCGACAATACTCGGCGATACCCACGTACAGCCTGCGGGCATCCGCGCGGCACTGCACACGCTCCGCCCCGCCAGCGGTTTCCTTACCGAGCGGAGCCGCCAGCCGCACCGTAACCACCGGTAGGGCATCACCGAGCGAACCCTGCCCGTCCGGCCTTGCGGTCTGCACCCCAATCCCCCCGAACGCTGCCGCCAGACTGCCGGCCAGCGCAGTACGAGCCTCGTTGACCGCATCATCCACCGCCCGCGGAACCCCCACCACGGCCGGCCCGGTCTGCGGACGGTAGTCTATCGACACCCCCAGATGAGCCTTCGCGTCACGCAACAGTCGCGCCCGCTGCGGCGAATCCTTCTCGTCGAACGGTCCCAGCAAGGGATCGTCCGTTCTGGTGAGAACGGACGTGCCTCCCGCGGCCCGCACATGCTGGTACAAGAGCCCGGCCGTCAGCAGATTGAGGTCCTCGCCGACTCCTGCGCCCGGCGTACGGCGCCCCCCACCTGCCGGATCGATCCCGATCACCCAACCGCGTAGCTCACCAACCGCGGGACTCCAGAAAGGCTGATAGCTTTCGATCGCCCGCACGACTTCCGGGGACGGGCTGGAGACGACCGCGTCCGCGGCGGGGAGAATCAGCGCAAGACACAGCGGGATTGAGCACCACACCATCACGATCTCCTTCCGGGACACCCCTTGCCCCCCGCGTAATCTACTTCACCAGCAGCCGAAAACAAACCGGGGATGGCGGGAACCTCGCGGATCGTATAATACGTCGCACGATATACCCTCTGATGGAGTGCTGAAGCGATGACCGCTGCGAGAAGACCGAAACAAACGGCGTGGGTGGTTCTGATCGGCGTGTTGCCCCTGGCAGGCTGCCACGGGGCTCGGCTGGAACCGAAAGGTGAGCAGATGGGCCAGGACGTGGAGACCGGCTTTGTGACCCGGAGCATCGACTACGAGGGACAATCCTACCGCTACGCGGTCTACGTTCCCCCGGGCGAACCTCCCGCATCCGGATGGCCGGCGATGCTGTTCCTGCACGGTTCCGGCGAACGAGGCGACGACTGCGTCAGGCAAACCATGGTCGGGTTGCCCAAGACTGTGCGAAACCACCCGGAGCGGTTCCCCTGCATCGTGGTCATGCCCCAGTGTCCGCTGCACCGCAAGTGGGACCCCAGTTTGCAGGGGATGGCGTTGGCCACGCTCGATGCCGCCGAGCAGGAGTACCGGATCGACCCCGACCGCATCGTGCTTACGGGTCTGTCGCTGGGCGGGTACGGAACCTGGGCGATCGGAGCCAGTCATCCGCAGCGTTTCGCAGCCCTCGTACCAATCTGTGGCGGCGGAGACCCCGCCAAAGCATCCTCACTCGCCCGCACGCCCATCTGGTGCTTTCACGGAGACGCCGATCCGGTCGTCCCGGTGGAGCAATCGCGCAAGATGGTCGAGTCCGTCCGGGCAGCCGGAGGTGACGTGCGCTACAGCGAACTTCCCGGCGTGACCCACGACTCGTGGACCCCCGCCTACGAAGATCCGGAAGCCATCAACTGGATGCTGGCCCAAAGGCGATAGCACTATCGGCGCGGGTGCCGCTCTGTGTCACTGGCCGGCCGCATTCAGAAACGACACTAACTCCGCCGCAATCTCTTCCAGAGCCAACGAGGTAGCCTCGATTTCGCTTCGCCGAATCGTCTCCGAGAAATCCATGTCCTCGCGCGACTCCTTGGCGACGAAATCCAGCACACTCGACGCCGTCATCGCCACAATACCGGTCCGCGTATCCAGCAGGACACCTTCGACTTGGCAATACCCCCGCATCTCGTCCGCAGCCAAGAACTTCGAACGCCGGTAGATCTCATGCCCCACCGTATGCACAAAGATCATGTCTGCCTGGCAACGCGCCGCCATCTCTCTGAGTTTGGGAACGGTCGGCTTCTCGGGAACGAGCAGCGACGGTATGAGCCAAACATCATCGACGCGGTGGGCCTTGCTCAACTGGGCAACGAAACTAATAGCTGCCTGGCGATGCATTGAAACCAGTCGTGCGGAGTAACGCTGCGCGTATTGCTGCGTGCCCAGAGAAACCACGCCAATTCGAGCATGATCCTGCAGAACGACACGTCCGCTCAGCACCTTCTCTATGGCATCGTTGCCCAGAGCGCTGGTATCCCCCGGAAAAAGCGACTGCTGCAGTCGCTCGCGACGCGCATACGAAACGTGTTTCTGAGGCGAGGCCGTCGCACACCCGCCAATCAGCGACGACAACATGCTTGCACACAAAATCCACCGTATCATCATGCTCTCCTCTTTCGACAGTGTCTCTGCTCGGTAACACCACGCTCCTGCCCTTCAGTGGCTCCCTTCTGCCGCCAGCAAAGCCGCCATCTTATCGAGCCTTCGCCCGACCTCAAGACGTGGTGCCGTTTCCAGGGGTGTCGAAACGGGGACGTAGCTCTTCTCCGATGCACGTGCCTGTGCCCCTCCGGGGCACTGATGTGGTTATGGCGGTCCGGTCCAGGGGTTTCGCTGCGCTTCACCCCTGGCTATAGCCCTTGGCCCCGCTGGGGCCGTTTGACGAGAATCTTGCGCGGGTGCCCCGTTCTTTGCGCAGCGAAGGGTGCGGGCTTGTGGTCCTGCGCGATGGGGAAGTTCCCACCATTCCTTTCAGAAAGGATGGAGCACCCTTGCTTGGCCGGGGATCAGTATTCCGGGCACAGGAACGCCGCCCCCTCACGAACTTCCTTCCACAAGCCCCATCTTCTCTGCGCCCTCTGCGTCTCTGCGTTCAGTCCTCTCATGCACGCGGACCGCCTCCACACTCCCTTCCGTCCCCCACCTCGAGATCCGCCCGTGGGTCGGATCAGCGAGATGGGGCACACGTCGATGGCACAATCAGCGCCAGAACCTATCCCAGAACCGGTCATACACCGGTTGGAAACCGGTGCCACAGTGGTTCTGGGATAGACTCTACTGGGCTTGGGCGGGTTTTAGCATTTCGAGCAGTTGATCCACTTCCTGCGGAAGGTTGTCCATCGACATCGCCGGTTCACCGGTTTCGGGTTGATCGGCAGACCGTGACAGCATGCGTCCCTTGCGCGCCGGCTGCAGGTCCGACGTTTGAAGTAGGCCACCGTCATCCCGCACGTAGTTCCCCAGGGCGTCACGGAAGTACTTCTGGCCATAGAGGAAGACGCAATCGCGTTTGCGGACCGGCCTGCCGCCCGCCGGAGACCGTGACACGTCGGCCTCACGAAGCAGCGCCGTCGCCGCGGGCTGACCGCCTTGACGCAACGCCTCCACATAGCGGCGCATGAAGGCATCATCCCCGAACGCATCGGGGTCCACGGAAAAGCCCAGGGCGTGAGCTTCCCGAGATATCCGCAGGCGCTCCAGGTAATCGCGGGCTACATGATGTGAACTGAATTGGCTGGGTTGGACTTCGACCTGAAACTCTCCCCGAATCTGCAGCACCGTGGCTTCGAGGTCCGCCTGGTTCTTGGCGTGCATCGCTGCGACCATCTCGGTGGACGCCGCAGCCGAGGCATCCGCCCCGCTCGCCTCGCCTGAAGCCTGGGCTCCGCGTGGCAGAAAAGAGAACGACTCCAACTGCTCGCGCAGCGCAGGGATCACAAATGCCGTGGTCACGCACACGCCAACGGCTGCGAAGATAAACGATCGAACTAGCCACTTCATCTGTCGCTCCCTCCGGATGTCAGCCCCCGATCTCATCCCCGTTGCGCCGACGCACCTCGATCCCGGAACTTGCGCCAGTGCCGCATCCAGCCAGCCCACGCCCCCAGCCTACGATATCCGGGGAGGGCAAGCGTCCGCATATCGGGTCGCCCGGGGGTGTGCATCCCGTTTAGGGTGGCATGGGCAAACTTGTTTGCCCGTGTTGGACGATTCCACGGGCAAGCTGCTGCTTGCCCATGCCACCCGCGCCAGTTTCT
>JAAEQG010000894.1 GCA_024231775.1 bacterium | reverse complement strand
TGTGATTGGGTTTCCGTTGGCCTCGTCACAAGTGTCTATTGTGGTCGTTCACTGGCTTTGCGCAGGGGTGGTTGGGGTCGGGCGTTCCATTGGGTGACATCGTCGAGCAGGACCTCGATGGCCTTTTCGAGTTGGATGTCCTTGCCGGCGGGCATCTCGCCCGGCTGGGGCCAGAGGACGAAGTCGGGCACGGCGCCGTTGAGTTCCATGTCCTCGCCCGTCGGGAGGATGTACCAGCCCCGGAAAGGCAGCCTGAGGAAGCCCACGTCCATGATGCCGGTCCCACCGGTGGAGATGACCCCGCCGGCGGTGGGCGCGCCCACCAATTTGCCCCGCTTGAGCGTCTTGACCGCGTGACTGATGATCTCAGCGTTGCTGAAGCTGTTCTGATTGCACATCATGACGATCGGCTTGTTCCAGGTCGCGTAGACGCGCCGGTCCTCGGGGTAGCCCTGTCCCCCGCCGCGTGGGACGGTGATCGCGTGCGAAGGCTGGCAGAGCACGGTCAGGACGTGGTCGGCGGTGAAGCCACCCCCGTTGTTGCGCACGTCGATG
>JAAEQG010000893.1 GCA_024231775.1 bacterium | reverse complement strand
ATCATCATGCAGGAAGTCGCCTTCTCGGGCGACAAGGTTCCCGTCCGCGTGCAGGTTCGATCCAAGGGCTATGAGCGGCGGATGGCCGACATAACGGTTCTCCTCAACGGCAGAAGCGTAGAACAGAAAAGCATCTCACTCGAGGGAGGCCTGCAATTCGAGGACATCTTCTTCCATGTCGACGTGCAGGAGAGGGGCGTGGCCCAAGTCGAGATATTGATAGAACCATTTGCCGACGAGGTTACGGCGGAGAACAACCGCGTTCAGCGCAGCGTCCGAGTCGTGAACGAAAAGATCAACGTGCTTTGCATGGAAGGCAGCGCCCGCTGGGAGTACCGTTACCTTCGCGCGATGTTGAAGCGTGACCCTCGCATCAACGCCACCTTTATCGCTACGCGCGCCCAGCCCGAGTTGTCGCGGGGGTCGTCCGAATATATCGAGAAGTTTCCGGAGGATCCTGAAGAGGCCTTTGCCTATGACCTCGTGATCCTGGGGGACGTGGATGCGTCCTTTTTCTCGCGGGAGGCCTTCCAGCGGCTGGAGGAACTGGTCCGTGATCGCGGTGGTTCCCTGCTCATGTTGTGCGGGGTGCGATTTGCGCCCACCAGCTATGGCGGGACGCCGCTGGAGCGGATGTTGCCGGTGGCGTTCGACCCGGGTGGCGACTGGGAAGATGTCGATGCCGATGTCTATCCGGTGCTCACTCCCGAAGGCCGCAGCAGCCTGGTCATGACGCTGGAGAACGATCGGGAGGAGAACGATTTGATCTGGAGCCGCGTTCTGCCGCTGGGGCGCGTTCCGCCGTTGCTCGCACCGCGCCTCGGGGCCACCGTGCTGGCCGAGCTTTCCGACTCCCAGGCCCGCACCGAACGGTTCCCGCTGGTGGCGTGGCAGCGCTACGGGGCCGGCAAGTGCATGATGATGGCCAACGACCGCTTCTGGTTGCTCCGCCTCAAGACGGGCGACAAGTATCACTGGCGAGTCTGGTCGCAGTGCATCCAGTTCATGACGTTGTCACGTCTGATGGGCGAGCACAAGAGAATCCGCTTGGAAACAGACCGAGCCACGTATCCGATCGGCAACCAGGCGATGCTCTACGCACACGTACT
>JAAEQG010000892.1 GCA_024231775.1 bacterium | reverse complement strand
TACGCCGCACGGTATCGTGCTGCAACAGCCTGCCTATTCACAATACTATCTGAACCTGGGCGAGATTTCGTCCTACCCGCCCGGTTACAAGGAGAACGCGGGGATCTTCTGCCACGCCAACCCGTGGATCATGATCGCCGAGGCGATGGTCGGCCACGGCGAGCAGGCTTTTGACTATTACACCCGCATCAATCCTTCGGCGCGGGAGTCGATCAGCGAGATACACCGCTGCGAGCCTTACGTCTACGCCCAGATGATCGCCGGGTGCGACGCGCCGGCGCATGGCGAGGCGAAGAATTCGTGGCTATCGGGAACCGCGGCCTGGAATTACGTCGCCATCACGCAGTGGATCCTGGGCATCCGGCCCACCTACAACGGCCTGGGCATCGCCCCCGTCATCCCCGCCGATTGGCCCGGTTTTACGGCCACGCGCATCTTTCGCGGTGTGACGTATCACATCACCGTGGAGCGCGCGGGAGCGGGGAACACGGTCGCTCTTATGGTAGATGGCGAGCCGGTCGCGGGCAACGTCGCGCCGCTGCCGGTGGATGGCCGGGTTGAGGTGGAGGTCAGGGTGGTGTTGACTTAGGATGTTAGACGTGGACGGCAGCGTCATCGGATCGGCAACGCCGGACGATCTCCCCCTTGGGAGTTGGGTCTTTTGACCACCCCAACTTTCCTTCTGAACCTGGCGGTTGGCGGAGCCTGGCCGGGATACC
>JAAEQG010000891.1 GCA_024231775.1 bacterium | reverse complement strand
CCGCGTTCATGTTGCGGCTGCAAACCCCTCTCCCCTGGGGGAGAGGGTAGGGTGAGGGGGCAGGTCGAAGGCGCGGGTGCCCCGTCCTTTGCGCAGCAAAGGGTGGGGGAGTCATCACGTTCCGGGGTTGATACATGGACACCGGTCTACAGCGCCGCTGCAGTCGGCTGAGGCCTGTGGAACACCGCGTCGTCCTCGATGTTGACGACCTGGTGGAACTGGCTCGCCAGATCCTGGGACTCTTCCTGCAGGATCTCCAGACAGGACTGCACCACGCGTACGCTCACCGCCACCAACTCCCCCGCATTCTCGGAAACCTTGAATTCGACCTGTGCCCCGCCGTGGACCGCGTCATCCGCCGTAGGCGTGCCAAAGCTGAAGCGACGGCCCGCACCGCTGATCAGGCAGCCGCGGAGCGCACCCGGCTTGTACCATAGAACCCGCCCGTCCACACCGGCCTCCGCTCGGACAAAGCTCGCGCCGGACGATCTGCTGCAGAGTCGTACCACTCGCCTCGTTCGAAGGGTAGAACCTATCCCAGAACCCATGTGGGACCGGCTTTCCAGCCGGTCAAGACAGGCGGAACAGGTTCCGGACTCCCTTTTTCTCCCCTGTATAACTATCGTCCCTAAACGGGCGCTCTTCAAGATAAGTATGCCACTTAATTGATAAACGTGGCCGACCGCGCCACGCGAATGCAATCCCCGTAGGGCCAGGGAGTTACGACGCTAGCGCCGACGGCCCCCCCCCGGCCGGGGCAGACCGATCTGCACATAGGTGTCGTCGTATTGGGCATCCAGGTAGCGCCGGCTGTTGGGGCTGGCCAGGTGTGCCCAGGGAAACACTTCGTCTGGGCGGCGTTCCCGGTGTGCGTACCAGGCGAAGTCCACGCCGGTTGCCTCGAAGGCATCGTGCCAGCGCGCCGCCTCGAAGCACTCGTCCCATCCATCGAACCGGGCTCCTCGTCGCCACGCAACCTCGATTGCATCCGCCAGGCGTCGATCCCCCCGGGCGAAAACCGCTTCCAGCACCGAACGCTCGACGCTGTGCGTCTTCAGGGCCACGCTCGATCGCCGCCGGGGGATCGCCTGCCGCAGGCGGCCTAGCACTTCGAGGAAGTAATCCGCCGGCGGCTGGGCTGCCCACTGAAACGGCGTGTGCGGTTTGGGCACCAGCCACCCCACCGCTGCCGTAACCCGGGCGGGAAACCCGCGAACCTCGCGACATGCCTCGCTGACCTCGCGGCTGAGCTCGACGATGCCGTCAATGTCCTCAGGCCGTTCGCCCGGGAAGCCCGCCATGTAGTACAGTTTTAACGACCGCCACCCAGCCTCGAACACCTGCCGCACGCCATCCAGCAGTTCGCGGTTGGAGATTCTCTTGCGGATCGCCGCCCGCATATCGTCCCGCGCAGCCTCCACCGCAATCGTCACCCCGCTCTTACGCACCCCACGCACCAGCCAGGGGATGTTCTGAAGCATCTTGTCCACCCGCAGCGATGGAACGCTGATGTTCACCCGCCGGTCCTTGAAGCGCTCAT
>JAAEQG010000890.1 GCA_024231775.1 bacterium | reverse complement strand
CGAGTAGTCCCCCTCGGCGGGAAAAGTCGGGTCAAGATTCAGGTTGCCGCCGATCCCGGTCTGGTCCCAGATACCTTCGTAATTGCCGGCCTCGTTGCCCCAGACGATATTGTTGCGGAAAGTCCACTTGGCCCAATCGCCGTAGTTCCAGACGCCTACACAGGGGCAGACCCATTGATCGCGCCAGCCGTTTTGGGTGATGATATTGTTGATCAGACGCCCTCGGCTGCCGGTCGACCACGGCGCCACACCGCAGTTGCCGTTGTGGTGGATGACGTTGTTGGTGGCTTCCATCGAAGACGTCCCGGTGGCGACCAGACCCCAGCCAAGATTGTCGTGCACGAGATTGTTGCAGGCGATGACCGAGGCGGTCCCAAACGAGCCGATCCCCTTCCAGAAACCGGTAACTTCGTTGCGGTAGGCGACACAAACTGCGTCCCAGGTAACACCAATGCCCGCCCCGCGACCATCGCGGATCTCGCAATCCGAGATATATGCGGTGGCACCGCGATAAAGAGCAACACCGTCCCAACCCCCGTTGATAATGCGGCTGTCGCGCAACGTGATCTCGGCGCCTTCGCGACCGAACACCCCGCCTATCCCGACCACCACGCTTGAATCCGAAGACCGGTCGGTGTTGTCGCGGATATCCACCTGCTCGATGACCACTCGTG
>JAAEQG010000889.1 GCA_024231775.1 bacterium | reverse complement strand
TTGGCGCTGGGGGCCGAGCGCATATCGGGTCGGGCTATTCTGCGCGGTATTGCGCGCTACGCCACTCTGCACGCGACCTGGGTATTCGAGACGGAGCCCCCGTTCTACGGGAAGTATCCCTACATTACTGGGGAGGATCGGAGGGCAAAGGCATTGACCGATCTCGGGGACATGGGGGCCGACGGCGTGATTGCTTTTGCCGTCAACAAAGCCCAGGCGAAGACTTTCCTGTCGACCGGCCTTCCATCGGTGATCATCCCTGTGGAGGAGGTGATTCCGGGCTCTTGCAGTGTTGTCGAGGAGCGGTACGCGGTGGGTTCGATGGCGGCTGAACATCTGTTGAATCGGGGTTTCAAACGGTTCGCCTATTGTGGATTGAATCAGACCTACTGGTCACGTATCCGCGAGGAAGGCTTCGCTTACCGTCTCGATCAGGCCGGTTTCGAACCTGATGTCTACCGCCGCCAGCCGCTGTCGAGCCAGACCACCTGGGGGGCCGAGCAACGTCAGATGGCGGCCTGGCTCCGCTCGCTGCCCAAGCCGGTCGGCCTGATGGCCTTTAATGATGAGCGGGCCCAGCAGGTCCTCGAGGCGGGGAAACTCGCGGACGTGCGGGTGCCCGACGAGG
>JAAEQG010000888.1 GCA_024231775.1 bacterium | reverse complement strand
GACCTCGTCTATGCCCTTGCCGTGTATGACGACGGCAGCGGTGAGGCGCTCTACGCGGGCGGCGATTTTACCACTGCCGGTGGGGTCACTTCGAACCATATCGCCAAGTGGGACGGGGTTGAGTGGCTGGCCCTCTCCCCCTCTGGCTCAGACATTGCCAGTGATGGTTTTGTCGCGACCCTGGCGGTGTGGGATGACGGTACTGGCGAGGGGCTCTACGCGGGCGGATTGTTCGCCACCGCAGGTGGAGTCACGGCAAACGGCATAGCCAGGTGGGACGAAGCTGGCTGGTCTGTCCTCTCGGGCCCTGGCGGCACCGGCATTCAACACAGCAACTTTTTTCCGGGCACGGCGTGGACTCTGGCCGTGTATGACGACGGCACATCTGAGGCGCTCTACGTTGGCGGGCAGTTTGAGGGTGCCGGTGGAAGGGGCGCGGCCGCCGGGATGGCGAAGTGGGACGGAGCTGAGTGGTCCTCTGTCGGAAGCTATGGCACCGGCCCGGATTTCCCGGTCTTCGCGCTGGCCGTGTACGACGACGGTACTTCCTCAGCTCTCTACGCAGGCGGCGACCTCGGCCACATCACCAGGTGGGACGGAGTTGGCTGGTCGACCCAGGATGGGCTCACCAGTAGTACCAGCGAGTACCGTGCCCGCGTCCTTGCGCTGGCGGTGTACGACGACGGTAGCTCACAGGCCCTCTACGTTGGCGGGGACTTCGTCGCCGCGCCCGGGGTCGCTGTGAATTTCATAGCCAGGACTGATGGCACTGAGTGGTCCGCTTTGGCTAGCCACTCCGGTAGCGGATTCAACCATCCCGTCAGGGCCCTGGCAGAGTACGACGATGGTAGCTCGCAGAAACTGTATGCTGGCGGCTGGTTCACCGGCGCGGGCGGGGCTACAGTCAACTACGTTGCCGAGTGGGATGGCTCCGGGTGGTCCGCACTGGATGGCCCTTCCGGTACTGGTATGGACGACATAGTCAATGCGCTGGCAGTGTACGACGACGCGCTCTACGCCGGTGGCTGGTTCACCACTGCGGGCGGAGTCACTGTGAACAGCATCGCCAGGTGGGACGGGACCGAGTGGTGGCCTCTCGGCGGCCCTTCCGGCATCGGCGTTGCTAGGTTCTCCTCAGGCACCACTACCGTAACTTCCTTGGCGGTGTACGATGACGGCAGAGGCGAGGCACTCTACGCCTGTGGCTATTTTGATACTTCTGGCGGGTTTATCACGAAAAACGCCGCCAGGTGGAACGGGACTGAGTGGACCGAAATGGGTTCATTGGGTCACTGGGCCCATGCGCTGGCGGTGTACGACGACGGTAGTGGTGAGGCGCTCTACGCCGCCACCGACAGAGGCATCTTCAAGTGGGACGGGAGCCTCTGGTACTTTGACGATGGTTCAGATCCGTCAGGAGGGCATAATACACCGCAAGTGTATGTGGCGCTGGCGGTCTACGATGACGGCAACGGGGAGGCCCTTTACGCGGGCGGGGAGTACGGCTACCTCATGAAGTGGAACGGGATCGAGTGGACGGACCTCCCCAGTAGCGATTGGTTGGGGTTCATCGGCGTGCTGGCGGTCGTCGATGACGGCAGAGGTGAGGCGCTTTTCGCCGGGGGGGCCAGCGTAGATGGGCTCAGCGTGAACAACATCGCCAGGTGGGACGGGACTGAGTGGTCGGCTCTGGCGGGCGCCTCGGAGATTGGCGTAGGTGGCACTGTCGGGGCCATCACTGGGCACGACGACGGTAACGGGAAAGCGCTTTGGGTAGGTGGCAGCTTCACCTCGGCGGGCGGGCTGACATCTTCAAGAATCGCCAAGTGGAGCTGCACTCCTGGGCCATCGCCAAGTCCGCGCTCAGGAGCCACCCGACTGTCCCAACCTTGAGGTGGCAACTTCCGCAACGGCGTAGATGCCGGGCGGGGGTGGGAGGCAGGTCGTCCGCCAAACCCAAAGAATCCCATGACGAATTGTGGGGCAGGCATCCTGCCTGCCGGGCGGGGGTGGGAGGCAGGTCGCTCGCCAACCCCAAGGAATCCAAACGCGAATTGTGGGGCAGGCATCCTGCCTGCCGGG
>JAAEQG010000887.1 GCA_024231775.1 bacterium | reverse complement strand
CGCGGGCAAGGAGCTTCTGACGCGGGTGATCGGCAGGGATACGACCGAGAAGAGATGGGCGGCCCTGTCGGTGGCTCTGTCCGCCCATGCGGGCAAGTCCGTCGAGATCGCCCTGGAGAACCGCGCCAGCGGCTGGGTGTAAAGGGCGGCGTGAAACCGCAGCGCGGGGCGGGCGAAAAGCGTAGCGCTCATCCGTATGCCTACCCCGGACCGTCCGGGGCGTCAACCTCTACGTTTTCGGTCTCGCCTTCCGCTTGCGCTTCATGCGCCGCTGGCTGTCCCGGAGCCGGTAGCTCTCGCCGTTGGCTTCCACGATATGCACCCGGTGCGTCAGCCGGTCCAGCATCGCCCCGGTCAGGCGCTCCGAGCCGCAGACTTCCGGCCACTGCTCGAACGGCAGATTCGTCGTGATGATCAGGCTTTGCCGTTCGTAGGCCCGGCTGACCACCTCGAACAGCAGTTCGGCGCCGGCCTTGGTGAACGGCACGTAGCCGAGTTCATCCAGGATCAGCAGGTCCTGACGGCTCAACTGCTTCAGCATCCGCTCCAGCCGGCGATCCTCCCGGGACTCCAGCAACTGCGTCACCAGGCTCGTGACGCCGAAGAACCGGACCTTCCGGCCTTCGTGGCACGCCGACAGGCCCAACGCCGTCGCCAGATGCGTCTTGCCCGTGCCGCTGTTGCCGATCAGAAGCACGCACTCCCTGGCTTCGATGAACTCGCCGGTCAGCAGTTCCCGGACCAACGCCTCGTTGATGCTGGGCTGCTGGTCGAACCGGAAGCCCTCGATCGTCTTGAGCGTCGGGAACTTGGCCGCCTTGATCCGGCGCTGCGTCGCCCGTTGCTGTCGATCGATCAGCTCCCGCTCGGACAACCGAAGCAGGAACGTATGGAACGACCTGTTCTCCCGACCGCACGTGGCGGCGACCGCGGCGTATTCCCGAAGGAACGT
>JAAEQG010000886.1 GCA_024231775.1 bacterium | reverse complement strand
GACGCGAGCAGATCGTTCTTGGTCATCTATTCAACTTTCGGGGTCCGGAGACTCAGTCAAGCGATGGCGCGCGACGAAAGCGGCGTAGTCCTCCGGCGTATCGATGCCCACGACGGCCCGATCCGCCAGCACGACGTCAATCTCATGCCCATGCTCCAGCGGGCGAAGCTGCTCGAGACGCTCGGTCTGTTCCAGCGCCGTCGGTTCGAGCTTGGCCAGCTCCAGCAGGAACTCCCGTCGATACGCGTAGGTGCCCAGATGCAGGTACGGTCCGCTTCCCGGGGCGTAGACGGCGTCCCGGGCATGGGGGACGCACGCTCGGGAGAAGTACAACGCCCGCCGGCGGGCATCCACCACCACCTTTACCGCATTGGGATCGGCGGGGTCGCCGCCGGGAACCGCAGAGAACGGACAGGCCAACGTCGCCATGACACAGTCCGGGCGTTCGAAGATTGCCACCAGCTCGTCGAGCATTCCCGGGTCGATTTCCGGCTCGTCGCCCTGAAGGTTGACGACGATCTCGGCGTCCAGACCAGCCGCCACCTCCGCCACCCGGTCGGTTCCCGAGGGGTGGTCGGCACGGGTCAACGCCACCTCGCCACCGAAGGAGACCACGGCGTCACAGACCCGGGAGTCATCGGTGGCTACTATTACACGCTCGACGGACCTGGCTGCGGCGGCCCGCTCGTAGACGTGCTGAACGAGGTACTTGCCGGTCTCGCAGGCGAGAACCTTGGCGGGGAAGCGAGAGGAGGCCCAACGAGCCGGGATCACAGCGACCGCCCTCATCGGTGACCTCGGTCAGCATGGCAGGATGGTATTCGGACGCACAGGGCGATCCTACCGGTCTGTGGCGATGCTGTCAAAGCGACCCCTCCAGGACGACGCGCGCTGGGGTGCATCCCGAACAAGGTGGCACAAACTGGCTGGGGTGGCATGGGCAAGCAGTAGCTTGCCCGTGGAATCGTCCAACACGGGCAAACAAGTTTGCCCATGCCACCCCAAAATGGGGTCGATACCGGACACGGACTGATGATCGATGACCCTCCGGTTGCCGATACTCTCTGGGCTTCTGTGTCGTCGAGGGCGGTCATGCTGGGGATCAAGGAACAATCGGTCGGCGGGCACGATCAGTGGATCGGGCCGGCACCGTGGATCGACATCTCCCCCCCAGGACCTCTCGCCCGCACCGCGATCGAACGCGACGGTCGTGTTGCGGCGTCGTGTTACGCCCGTCAGCATCCGCTGGTCGTCCGCCGAGCCAGCGGAACGGTGGTCGAAGATGTTGACGGGAATCGGTTCCTCGACTTCGCTGCCGGGATGGCGGTGTGCTCGGTGGGCCACGGACACCCCAGGGTCGTCGAAGCCATCGAGAAGCAACTCCACGAACTGATCCACGTCTGCGGGACCGCCTTTCGTTACGAACCCATGATCGCGCTCTCCGAGAAACTGGCGGCGCTCGCTCCCGGCCCGGCAGCCAAGCGTGTCTTCCTCACCAACAGTGGGACAGAGGCCATCGAGGCGGCGATCAAGCTGGTTCGTTGGCACACCCGCCGACCGTGGATCATCAGCTTCCGCGGCGCGTTCCACGGACGAACCACGGGAGCCCTGGCGCTAACCTCGTCTGAGTACCGGCTTCGAGAGGGGTTTGGCCCACTGCTTCCGATGATCGCCCACGCCCCGTACGGAGATGTCGAAGCCATCCGCGATCAGCTCTTCGGCCTGCAAATGGCTCCCGAGGAGGTCGCGGCGATCTTCGTGCAGCCGCTGCAGAGTGAGGGCGGCTTCACGCTTCCGCCGGACGGATTCCTGCCCGCGTTGCGGCGGCTGTGTGACAAACATGGGATCCTGATGGTGGTGGACGAGAACCAGTGCGGGCTGGGGCGCAGCGGCAAGATGTTCGCTTGCCAGCAATTCGGGATTACGCCGGACGTTCTGGTCATCAGTCACGGACTCGCCAGCGGGATGCCCCTCGGCGCGGTTATTGCTCCGGAGAAGGTCATGACTTGGCCTTCGGGGGCCCACGGTTCGACCTACGGAGGTAACCCGATCGCGTGTGCAGCCGCTCTGGCCACGCTCGAGTTGCTGGAGTCCGGCCTGATCGCTTCGGGAGCCGCCGCGGGCCAGCACCTGCGCGGATACCTCAACGACCTCACCGGGCGGAACCGGCACTTGCGCGATGTGCGTGGGTTGGGCCTGCTGCTGGGAGTCGATGTGGTCAATCGCAGGACCGGTCGACCGTCCGCAGTCCTGCGCGACCGCGTACTCGGCGAGGCCTTCCGCCGGGGACTCATCCTGCTGGGCTGTGGCGACACGTCGATTCGCTTCAGCCCGCCACTGACGATCAACAAGGCACAACTGGAAGTCGGGATCGGCGTGCTCGAAGAGGCCGTCGCCACCGTAGCGGACTAGAGCTTGCCCAGGACCCCTGTGGCACCGGTCTCCAACCGGTGTTTGACCGGTTCTGGGATAGGTTCTAGAGGTCTGCGACGCGGATGGCGATAAGCCCCGCTAAGGCCAACGCCCATACCAGGAACGTCCACGCGGGTGGCCATTGGATCTCGTCGCGCCGGGTCATCCCATGCTTGGTCATGCTTGGTTTGACCAAGCCGAGCTTGCACCGGAGGATGCTCGCGACCAGTCCAATAGGACCGAGGACCACGATAAGCACCAGAAGGTTGTCCAGTAGTGTCATTCTTCCGAACCCATACCAACCCGAGGCACGAACAGCCGAGGCACGAATGGCCCCACACTAATATTACAGTGACAACTGAGCTGCGCCAACAAGAAAAAAGCCAATGGTCATCTGGTCCATCTCTGAAACGTTACAGTGTGGGCGGTGTATATAGGTGGGTGCGCAGAGCTGGGGGAGTGGGCGAGTTCGGAGGCAGCATGTGGCGCGGGTTGCGGTGCGCGCAAAAAGAACCCGCAGTAGGGTGTTCGGGCCGGAGAAATGGAACCTACCGCGGGATATAGGCAAACCCCGAAGGCACTTCAGTTTTGCTATGCTAACTTAACGGTACGCCCGTAGCGGTCCGATGTCAAGCTCTTTCTTGGCGAACGCACGTGCCTTGCGCCGTAGGGGGCGTCGGTTTGGTCTGTGGCATCACCCCTTGTGGGTGACGGACCCGCGTTTCTCGTTACCCACAAGGGGTGACGCTACCGTCGTGTGGTCCACGGGCAGCCCCTGTACTGCCAGTACCGTCTCATACGTGTTCCTGCGAGTTATCCGAGCCGCGCCCGTCAGGAAGCGGTCCCCCGCGGGAGCACTAGCCACCGAGGAACTCGGTGACCGCGGCGACCTCATCGTCGCTCAGCGAGATTCCGCCATGGCTGCCTGACTCGAGCCCGGTGGCCATCTCGTCAGCCCCGAGCCCGGTAATGTCCGGGGCGAAACCACTGGCACCGTCCGCACCGTGACACGCAGAGCAGTTCGCGGCGTACAGGTCTGCCCCGCCGCCACCACCTCCTCCGTCACCGTCGTCACCCCCGTCGTCGCCTTCGTCAGGGGGGTCCTCTGGGGCAGCGGCTGGGGGTTCATTCTGGTCAAATGTATCAGCCAACTGGTTCGCGGCGTCGGTGAGCAAGACGTCGAAGAAGGTCGTCGCGGCGGCGTTCGCCGTCTGGCCCATCACCGCGTCAAGATCCGTACCGCACCCGGTCAGGCCCAGGCCTAGCCCCAGGCATAGCACCAAGCTCCCCAGCCCCACGAACCCAGCCACCCCGGTTGGCGGACTGGTTGAGGGATTCTTCTCCAATCCGTGCTGATTGTGGGGGGAAAAGCGCGTTCTCCTTCGCATTGTCATGCTCCTTGGACAAGGGGATCATCAGGCTGTCGGATCGCCAGGGCGCCGTTATCCACCAATGGCCTAGCCCCCAGCGGATTCGCTCGAACCCTTGAGGTACGGCGCACCGCCGAAGTGGGGATCGTGGCAGGTAATGCAGTTCTCCACGCCTGCACCTCCGTGGGCTTCTTCGCTCAGATCCTCGGGAGGATCGTGGCATTCGGTACACGCGTCCAGGACCGTGCTCCGGAGTAAGGCCGGGTGTTGGCTACGATGTCCCTGGTGGCAGGTGGCACACTCGCCCTCCGCCACCGGTTCGTGCTCGACGGCATCACCGAAGTACGTGGGATGGCATGCCCGGCAAGCATCGGTGAGATCCTCCAGGACGCGCATTTGGTTTTCCGGTGCATGGCAGGCAGTACACTGCTTCTCAGCGTACGGAGCATGCACGGAGGCAAACTGGGGCTCGATCCCGAGTCCCGGCCCCGCGTCTTCTGGAGTTGCGTCCTCCCTGGCTGCGTCCGCAGCGGGAACCTCAAAGAAGAAGTGGGCCAAGCGGTCTCGGGTTGCTTCGGAGCAACCCACCGCAACGACCACAACCAACGACAGAATCGGTACGAACCATCGCATGGCGACCCTTTCGAAAACCGCGCCAGTTTCACGGGCCTGTCCGCACGTTCCCAGAATACTCGATCTGCCGGTAAGTTCAACTCCCGTGCGGCTCAGGTGAGGGTGCATCCCGAACAAGGTGGCAGAAACCGGCGAGGGTGGCGTGGGCAAGCAGCGGCTTTCCCGTGGCATGGTCCGACACGGGCAAACAAGTTTGCCCATGCCACCCCAAATGGGATACGCGGCTCAGGCGTTGCTGGTGCTCCCGCCCTCTCTTTCAGGAACCGGTAAGGATGGAGCACTCCGTCGTGCAGCAGTAACGGCTAGCTGGTGCCCGGCGTGGTCGTTCTGCGGGATGTGGCGGAGGGTCCGAAGTCTGCCGACGGACGGGCTGGTGTCTGCGCCTGCGTTCGGGCTTGGGCGAGGTCTGCCGAGTCCACCACCCGGAACAGCCGGGCCAGAGGCGTGGTGGGGGCGGCGCGTGAGGCGCTGTTGTCGAAGACCAGCTCGATTGGCAGGTCTGCGGGCCAATCGTCCGGCCAGGGAGCTTGCACAAAGATGTAGTCGATGGACTGAGCGCGCAACGCCGGGGCGTTCATCGGAGCACCAGCCTGAAGGGTCTGCCACTCCATCGGACCGATCACCCGATTGGCCAGCGTGCGCCCGGCCAGGGGGTAGTTCAGCGCTGCGCTTCCCAGGTTCAGGATGCGCGTTCCCGGCGCATGCCGGTCTACATTGCCGGGGGTCTCGTAGATACCACCTCGGGTCCAGTTGCCCTCACGCACCCGTCCAGCCAGGGCGTGTGCGGGCTTGAGGGTGGCGACTGCCGCGGTCACCGCCAGGCCGATGCTGAGGGTTACCAGGACGGGTCGGGGAGATCGGGTGAGTAGGCGATCGGTCAGGGCGACTGCGGCGGGCACCGAGATGATCACCAAGGGGAGGACCATGCGCAGACTCTCCGGGAACACGGTCAGCATGAGCGCTACGCCGCATCCGGTCAGCAGCGCGAACGTGGTACGCCACAGGTTGGCGGGTGCGCGGGTTCGTCGAGCCAAGGCCCACACCAGCCCAGCCAGGAGACCGGGCGGAACGAAGGCGGCGAATGCGGCACCCAAGCCATTGCCGACGCCAAACATATACCCAGCCCCATACCGCAACTCGTGCCAGGGATAGGCCCACCAGTGCTCCAGCTTCGAACCCAGGCTACGCTGTATTCTGGTTACGCGTTGATCGGCGTAGGGCCGGGCGATGGCAAAACCGGGCAGGATCTTCTCTCCCCCGATCTCGAAGGTCATGGGGTACAGTGGATTGCCCGCTTCGACCGTTCCGCGCACAAACCAGAACCCCGAGCAAACCAGACTAGCCAGTCCGAAGACCAGGCAGTGACGTCCGCGGACCGCGAGGACGCGGCTACGTCCGGAGATTCCCGGGCAGGCTTGGGCGAAGACCACGAGGCCGAGCAGCGGAACCAGCACGAGGTAAGTACACTTGCTACCCAGGGCGATCCCGGCAGCCAGCCCGGCAAGTATGAGCAGGTGTCGGCGTTGTCGCGGATCTGAGGTGCGCGAAACCCAGGTGATCGCCAGTAGTCCCGCCAACCAGGAGACCGCGGCGTACAGGTCGATGTAACTCGAGAAGCACTGGAACACGACTATCGGAATGCTCATGGTGATGCACGCGCAAACCAGGGCGGCCTTTGGGCTTCCGCCGGCGGCGCGGGCCAAGCCGTAGCTCACCACGGCCAGCATGATTCCGTTGGGTAGCTGGACCATAGGGAGCAGCCTCTCCAACCCCGCGAACATCATCAGGAAGGGGACGATCATCCCGTTCTCAGGAAGTGATTCGAGAAACAGGCCCGGAATCAGGTTCAGCGAGTGCTGCTGCATCCAACGCACGGCGGTGGGCAGGTGGTAGTTCAGACCGTCGTAGCCGGTGGGGTAGCGCGACAGCGCGTCCAGCAGGAAGACCCCATAGGCACCGCCCAGGATGGACACTGGGATGATCCACCACCCCAGACGCCATGACCGGCCCGATGAGGGAGGCCGTGGGGGTGCGGCGGTGGGCAGATGGCGACCCACCAGCCTGTTGAGCGCGAGCATCAGCAGAAGGTAAAGCGGGGCAACCGTCTCCGGAGCAACCCATCCCTGCTCCCGCCCCATGCACGTCAGAGCTGTCACGTGTACCGAAACCAGCAGCCCGGCAGCCGGAAGGATACAACCCAAAGCCAGCCGGTCAGTCCGCTCGGTGACTCCGCAGGCGCCGGTCCAGCGACACCCCGTACGCCACAGTACGAGCCATGTTGCGGCGATGATCGCCAGGGCTATTCCGGAGATACCCATGGACCCGTCGCTCACAGCTTGCCCGCTAGGCGGACAACCTCGCTGCCGAACTGGGCCAACGCCTCAGAGAACAGCAGGTACAAGACCAGACTCAGCACGCACGATCCCAGCCAGACACGTTCCTCTAGTTGCGTCACGATCACGGCGGACACCTCGGTTCATCCACGCTGGTCACGCGTCGAGAGCTACCGCCTGCGGTGATCCTGTGGCGAGCGGCTGATATCTCATCGGCTACTGGGACGCTGCTGGCTAGCGTAGTGCCGGAGGGGAGATCATCGTCCGATAACATGGGCCCGCTTGGGCTGTTCGGCGCCGGGAGTCCGTGGTGGGCGACTGTGGCGGCTTCCGCGGACGCATCCCGCAGCACAGTGGGTCTTGCCGTGGGCTGCTGGGGACGGAGCGGGCCTGGATCGAGGGTCAATCCGAGCCGCGCCCGTAAGGAAGCGGTCAACCGCAGTGTCGCCACCCTCACGCGTCGGCTCCCTGAGCCTGGACGCCGCGCGCAAAGGGCCGGCGGTCGCGGCTTGGCTTCTGCGTCCGCTCCCTTACGGTCGCGGCTCGGTTTGGGACTGGCTGTTAACTGACGCATAACGGAACAGCAGGTTAACCAATCCCCCGCAAGCAGCGACGGGGCAAGACCAACCTCCCCAAGCCTCCCGAAGGCCCCACAGAGCAAGCCGCAGCCTCCCCAAGCCCCCCGCGCCGAGCAATGGAGTTATGCTCAGCTTCCCCAATCCGCGCAATGAGCAACGAAGCAAAGCGCAGCCTCCCCAAGCCACGTAATGAGCAACGAAGCAAAGCGCAGCTTCCCCAATCCACGTAATGAGCAATGGAACAAGGCGCCGCCTCCCGAAGCCGCGCAATGAGCAACGGAGTAGGGCGCCGCCTCCCCAAGCCCCTGAAAGGGGTGCAGGAATAAAGCCCAGGGTGAGCAAAGCGAGCCCTGGGAAAACCGACCACCCCACCAAGAGCCCCCGAAAGGGGGCGAAGGAAGAAGACCAGAGCACCGCGAGGACTTCCGTCACCCCCGCCAG
>JAAEQG010000885.1 GCA_024231775.1 bacterium | reverse complement strand
CTTCCAGGGAGGGGTTGGGGGAGGGTCAAGAGGCGCCAAACCCGCCCCCTCACCCTGCCCTCTCCCCCAGGGGAGAGGGGTTTGCGAACGCAACATGAACACGGAATATGGAAGTAATCAACTGGGTTGCGTATAGCGTCACCTCTTGTGGGTGACACGCCCGCTCTTCTCGTCACCCACAAGGGGTGACGCTACAGACCAAGACCGACAGCCCCTATCAGCCCGCACCTCCCACCTTGCAGGAGCGTGCGTCCAGCCCCTGCTTGACCAACTCGACGGGTCGGCCCGGAGAGCGTCAGTTCGTCTGACGACATCCTACATTGCGCGCCTCGTGTATGTTCCTTACTACAATTGTCCTTGACCGACTTCGAGGGTAGAATGTATGGGCGTGGAAGTGGACTCGCGGGCTGGGATCCGGTATCGACCGATGTTGTGTGCCGGAAGTTCGGTCGCGAGTCGAATCGGCGCCGGCTCCGCAGGCCACTCGCAACTGGACACAGTCCGCCCGTAAGGGCGAGGGGTCTCTCCCCAGCTCCATGAAGGACTGGCGATGCACCGCCCACCGCTACTTGGATTGCCTAACGACCAGCCCCGGAGGAACCGGGCTGCCCACCGCTCGGCGATGCTCGTTGGCTGGCTCGTCCTGAGCCTGGCAGTTCCCTGCTCGGCTGCGATCGACGGAGAAATCGTCCAGGTCGGATTCAACGCCCGCGGAGCCGGGATCGGTGGTCGCCGGGTGGTCCGCGTTGGGGCGTGGACTCCGGTGCGGGTACGTCTGACTCTCCAAGGCCAAGCCCAGTTCGCAGGCCGTCTCCGCGTAGCCCAGCGCGACCGCGACGGCGACGTCTGCTACGACTACGCCGAGGTCCTGCTCAACGCCGACTCCCGACCGACTCAGGAGTACACGCTGTACACCCTGCCCACGGTCGGGCCTGACGGCGGGGTTGACGTGAAGGTGGAGCTGCTCGATCCGAACGGAGCCGTCGTCAGAATGGTCTCCCGTGGCCAGCTCGTGCCCCTCATTCGTCCGGCGGCCCCCCCAGATGCTCTGCCGGACGACGACTACCTGATTCTCGACATCTCCGAGGGGCAGATGGGCCGCGTCGCCAAGCTGGCGGTCCCCGGCAAGACTTTTCAGCCGCTCCGCCCCATCAGTGTCGCCCACATCACCCCGGAGGAAATCCCCGATCGCTGGCAGGGACTCGAAGCGATCGACTGTATCGTCTGGGATGACGCCGATCCGGACTCCATCACCAACAATCGAGAGGCTAAGCTCCACGCCCTGGCGGAATGGGTCCGTAGCGGCGGACCGCTGGTCATGGCAACGGCACGCCACGCCGCAGCGGTGCAGAAGACCGACGCCATCGGGCCTTTGCTGCCCGTCAAGGTGGGCGGGCTGACCACCCTCGGCGAGGCCGCGAGATTCCGACGGACTTGGCTGGGATTGCCTCTGGAGGACACCAGCTACGCTCCGCCGATTGCCCTGGCCCGATGCTCGGTTCGGACAGGTACGGGTACGCGCAAGATCTTCCCCGTGCCCGGTTCGGAGGAGCTCAGCCCTAATCTGGACACGCTGATCGCTCGCGGTCACGCAGGCCGGGGGATCATCGTGTTCCTCGCCGCGTCCTTCGCCGACCTGCTCGCCAGCGAAGCCGATGCGACCAAGCTGTTCGCTTGCACGCTGGAGATTCGCGGTACGACCCGTGAGGTATTTCCTGAGCGGGCTCTGCATCAACCCCTGGAGGGCAAGATCGGGTTCAAAGCCCTTACCGGAATCTACATGGTCTTCGCCATGCTCTTTGTGATGGCCTACGTGGGGTTGGCTACGTTTGGGTCCTGGGGATTCCTGAAGGCCCGCGGTTGGGAGCGGCACAACTGGAGTCTGTTCGCCGCCGTAGCTCTGGTGGTCAGCGTGGTCAGCATCGTCGCTGCCCAGACCGTCCGTGGAGTCGGGCGCCACCTGCACCAACTGACCGTCGTGGATGCCGTCGCCGGAGTCCCCGAGGCCTCCGCCATTGCCTACTTCGGCCTCAAGACCGGAACACATTCGGTTCTCGATTTGTGGCTCGCGGAGAACTACGCCCAGCGCCCGGAACCCCACCCCACGAGCTGCTTTCTCCGACCACTCCCGGAGGGGAAGGAACAAGGATCGGGCCGCAGCGGGTATGCCGATCCCGGCCGATACGATCTTCGTCCCGCAACCGCGGAGCTCATCGGCGTCCCCATTCGGGCCACACTCAAACAGCTACAGGGCCGCTGGCGCGGCGCCCTCCGCGGAGGCATCGCCGCCTCCGTGGGCATGACCCGGCGGTCGTTCAACCGTGCGGAAGGCGACGACCGCCTCGTCACCGAACCTTGCTTCAGCAGCGGGAGCAGGATCACCAACAACCTCGGCGTGGATTTGGAGAACTGCTTCATTCTCCAGCCGACCAGCAACCGCTACGTCAACGGAACCGTTGATGTCCGCCGCGCCGGGAACATCATGGTCCACCGCCTGCCCGGCGACGGCGCCGTTCTTCGCGACGGGACCACGATCGACCTGGGGTCGCTATACCAGGATCCCTCCGGCGTTCAGTTGACCTGGAACGTGTGGCACCGCTCCCTGCTGGACTATCACAACGCCTGGGGAAAGAGCATCCGCGGATCCATCGGCGTGGGGCGCCGAGGCGGTCAAAGAATCGACAACTCCTCGGAGAGCTACCAGGAAGCCCTGCTGATGGCTACGACCCTCAGCGAATACGATGAAGACCGCACCGAGCTGACCGACTTCTCCCAGCAACCCCTGGTGTTCTCGCGCAGCCGCTGCCGCGATCTGGACCTCAGCGACCTTCTCTCCGGGGACACGGTCTTGCTGATCGGTTTCGCCCGTGGGCCCGGCCCGGTAAGCTTCTGCGCACGCCGGTCCGATCCGGACCGAGAGTACCGGCGAATCGAACCCGACGAAGCCTGGACGGTATATCGAATCGTCATCCCCGTGGCGAACGCGAGCTAGAGGAACGCGGCGAGATGGGCACAAGTGCGGGAGACGGAGCGAAATGAAGAACGGAGAATGGAGCATGAAGAATGGAGAGGAGCAGATACCTTTCGGGGGTCTTCGCAACTGTGCGCACGGTGTTCTCGATTCTCCATTCTCAACTCTCCATTCGGCGCACCGTCAGAGGTGCGAGGCGATGACGCCCGCTCCGCCTCCGGGTGCTCGTATAGCGGAGGTCGGCTCTTGATCGTTCAGACCATCAACCTGACCAAGCGCTACGGCAAGCTGGTAGCCCTGGACAACCTCGAACTCAAGATCGAGGATGGCGAGTGCTTCGGCTACATCGGACCCAACGGCGCTGGCAAGACCACTACCATCAAAATCCTCGCTACGCTCCTCCAGCCGACCTGGGGAGAAGCCCGCGTGTGCGACAAGGTAATCGGTTATCAATCGCGCGAGATCCGGCCGTTGATCGGCTACGTACCCGACTTCTTCGGCGCCTACGAGGACATGGTAGTCCAGGAGTATCTCGAGTTCTTCGCCTCGGCGTACAACATCACCGGCAAGCAGCGCAACCAAGTGGTGGGCGACGTTCTCGAACTGACCGACCTGGTCTACAAGCGCGACGCCCTGGTCGACTCGCTCTCCCGCGGGATGAAGCAGCGTTTGAGCATCGCCCGGGTATTGCTGCACGATCCACGGGTGCTGCTGTTGGACGAACCCGCCAGTGGGCTTGACCCTCGGGCCCGGGTGGAGATTCGCGAGCTGCTCAAAGAGCTGCGCAACATGGGCAAGACCATCATCATCAGCTCGCACATTCTCCATGAGCTGGCTGAACTCTGTACCACGGTCGGCATCATCGAACAAGGTAAACTGCTTTACCATGGCACTATCGAGGACATCGTCCAGCGGGTGAAGATGGCCACCCGTCTGTCCATCCGCGTGGTCGAGCAGGCTGATCTGGCTGCCCTGCTGCTGCAGCGCACCCCGGGCGTCAAGCAGGTCGACAGCCAGGACGGGCACCTGGTCGTCGAGATGGACTCTGCCACGCACGATTTTACCTCCATCGCCCGAACGTTGATCGACAACAACTTCAAGATCCACGAAATCAAGGAGGAGGAGGTCAATCTCGAGACCGCGTTCATGAGGCTGACAAAGGGAATCGTTCAATAGAATCACGAGTCGAGGATGGGAAACAACTCGGAACTCGGAACTCGGAACCCGAAATTCGGAACTAGCCAGATGAGAGAGGCCGCAGCCAACCTGTCCGCCTGGGCCTGGCACCTGATACCCGCCAACCCGATCGTTATGCGCGTGGTACACGGCGCAGCCCGGCGCCCGCGCCATCTCTGGCTACGGTTCGGCTATCTGGCCGTGCTGTTTCTGGTGGTTCTGGTGGGCGCGTTCAACATCAGCAATGACCTCTCCCTGGCTGACCTGGCCAAGGAGTCGTCCACCACCTTCAAGTATGCTTCGATCACCCAGCTACTGCTCATGTGTTTTCTGGCCCCGGTTTTCACCGCCGGCGCCATCACCCAGGAACGCGACGCGCAGACGTTCAGCATCCTGCTTTCCACGCCCCTGTCGAACGCGCAGATCGTCTTCGGTTCGCTGCTCAGTCGCCTCTACTTCGTGATCGTGCTGCTGCTGGCGGGGTTGCCCATTTTCTTCGTCACCATGATCTACGGAGGGGTGACTACGTCCCAAATCGTGCAGAGCTTCGCAATCGCCGGGGGCACTGCGGTGCTGACCGGTTCGCTGGCCATCGCGGTCAGCATGATCCGCATCGGGACCCGTCGCACCATCTTCTCGTTCTTTCTCATGATCGCGCTCTATCTGCTTGCGGTGTACGGCTTGGGGACGCTGTGGGGCGCAACCAAGATCGCTGACGCTCCAGTCAACGTAAACGGCGACCGGATGAGTTGGCTGGCCCCCATCCACCCCTTCCTTGCTCTGGAGATCGCTCTCAACCGCATCCAAGCTCCCTCGCTGGGCGTACTCGGTGCCCACTCCGCCCCGGTGCAGTACGCCCTGGCCTATCCGCAGACCACCTACGTCAGCCTTACCCTGGTGCTGTCCTTCCTGCTCACCGTGTTGAGCATGTTCTTCGTCCGCCGGGGCGCCCTCGAAGGCGAGACCACTCTGTTTGGCCAGTTGCTCAGCCGCTTCACCCGCGGCGGCAGCGACCAGCGCGAACGCAAGCCTCGGCGGGTCTGGAGCAACCCCATCGCCTGGCGTGAGGCAGCGACTCGAGCCACCGCCGCCAGCCGCGGGATCGTGCGCTACGCAATCATCGGGGGAGGCCTGTTTGCCGCAGCCGTGCTGCTCTGGGAGTACCACGGGGGAGGACTCACCGCCACAACCGCCCGCGTCTGGCTGGCGGGCATGGTCACCATCGAGTTTGCGATCATCCTCCTGGTCGCCACCAACACCGCCGCCACCGCCATCACCAAAGAACGTGAGTCGCAGAGCATGGACCTTCTGCTCGCCACTCCGCTAATGCCCAAGGACCTCGTCTGGGGAAAGCTGCGCGGGCTGGTCAGTTTCACCGTCCCGCCCCTCTGCGTCCCGATCGGGAGCCTGCTGGCCTTCGGCGTCTATGACCTGCTCGCCGGGACCGTCGTACCGGTGGTCTCCATCGAAGTCTGGATCGAGCTGGCCGTGCTCCTGCTCGCCTACAGCGCTCTCGCCTGCATGATCGGTCTGCACTTCTCGCTGAGGATCAGGCGGACCGTCAAAGCCGTGATGGTCAGCGTCGGAGCCCTGTCGGTGGTCTGCCTGGGCGCGTTCGGACTCGCCTTCGAGATTATCACCAGCCTCGACTCCGGCGGCGCGTTCATCGCTCCGTTCACCCCGTTCACCGCGGTGTGGGTGCTGGTCAACCCTCGGACGCTGTTTAACAACGCGAATGAGTTGGCTCAGAGTCTGCACAGCGTGCGCGGTTTTGCCCTCACCGGCAGCGCCATCGCCACCGCAGTGGTCTGTGCCATAGTCGCAGGAATGTACAAGAACATGGTCCGCAACTTCGACATGATCGTCCGCAAGCAGTCCGGGCAATAGCGCCGTATTGCTGCGAAGTCCGGAGTCCCAGGACGGAAGGCGCTCGGAAAGGAAGATCAGGAAGGGGGCTCGCCATTGAATCGAGCTTGCGTCCCCGCGGACGCCCCAAGAAGCAAGAGAAAAAGTAGAATGTCCCTCTTCTTCTCTGTCCCCGTTTCCTCTCCAGGCGGAAGCCCCAAGCGTCCCTGCCGCTTTCGGGGCCGGGCACCGCGCGACAGCCTGGGTTGCGGGTCCGGTGTCAGCAGTGCACAAAGCATCCGTTTTCGCCGCCCGGTCCGGGACCGTTGCTTGCCGTCGATCAGCTTCTGGGCTAGCATGGTCCTTGAACACTCGGCAGGTGTGAGATTCCCGGCGGAGTCCTGGTCATGGCAGGCGATCCTGACAAACAGGTGGAGCTTTCCGTCGTTGCGCCGATGTACAACGAGCAGGCAATTATCGAGCACTCCCTGCGCAAGCTGGTCGACGCCCTCTCGAGCTTCCCGAGTACTTGGGAGCTGATTCTGGTCAACGATGGGAGTACGGACACTACACTGGCACTTCTGACCGAACAGGCCAGGGGCGATGACCGCATCACGGTGGTCTCCTATGACCGCAATCGGGGCAGAGGTTTCGCGCTGCGCACCGGTATCAACCACAGTCGCGGCAGGTATGTCGTCACAACCGAATCCGATCTCACCTGGGGCAAGGAGATCATCGCGCAGCTCTATCAGGCGCTCCGTGAGGATGACGCCGATATCGTGGTCGCGTCACCATACGCAAACGGCGGAAAGTTGGAGAATGTACCTCTGAATCGCGCGTTGTTGAGCCGGCTGGGCAACCGAATCCTGCGTCTGAGCACTTCCTCCCCCATCACGATGCTGACCGGAATGACCCGTGGGTACCGAGGAGAACTGGTGCGCAAGCTCCCTCTGGAGGAGGATGGCAAGGAGATTCACCTCGAGATCGTTTCCAAGGCTGGCATGCTCGGCTGGAGGTTCAGCGAAGTCCCCGCCACGCTCCGCTGGGAGCCTCCCCAGCCTGGGCGGCGTCGGCGCAAATCGAAATTCAGGGCCGGCAAGCTCATGCGCAGCCACCTGTTTCTCGGCTTCAGTGAAGCCCCCGTTTTGCTCTTCGGCACACTGGGGGGCATTGTGTGGATGGTGGGCTTCGTGCTCGGGGCTTATCTCTGCTATCTGTTCTTCATCAGAGGGCAGGTCATTGGCGAAAGAGTAGTCCTGCTTATGACCACCATTTTCCTGCTGTTGGGTGGCATATCCCTGTTTTCATTCTGTTTCCTGTCGTATCAAGTGCGCGCCCTGAGGAAGGACCTGTTTCTGCTGCACTGCAGAGGCCCGGCGAATCCTGACCTGTCATCGAGGCCGGTCGGCGGGCCTGCGGATCGCGACATGCCCCACGATCACTGATGCTCATGGACAGATACGGACGCGCCAGACTCCTTCTCCAGGTAGTTCTCTCTGTTGCCATCGCAGTGGCTCTACTGATCAAGTTGGACGTCAGGCGATTCTACTATGACCTCTGCACGGTGTCCCTTCCGATTCTGCCTGCGATCGTTCTGCTGCTGATCCCCAACGTCTTGCTTCGCAGTGTGCGCTGGAGGCTGTTGTTCGATGACCGCAATCACTCTATCAGCATTGGTGACTCCACACGGCTGCTTCTGGTCGGGATGGGTCTGAATCTTGCGCTGCCGGCCACGTCCGGCGACATCGTCAAATGCTATTTTGCGTATAAGTGGTCAGGAATCAAAGAACGGATGCTCTCGATCAGCATGGTAGACAAGATCCTGGCTCTTGCGTCTGTGGCGCTGATCGGTGTTCCGTTTGCATGCGCTTCGGGGCAGGTCTTGTACGCCGGACTGGCGGTCGTCGCAGTGGTACCGGCGGCGGTGCTCCTGCTGACGCCGCGCTTGGCCGCCAAGGTGTCGCTCTTCAGGGCGGTGTTGCGTGGGGCGACGAATGCCGTGGGGCGGAAACTGGATTTCTTCGCCCTGGTCGACGACGCAAACATCCGGAGAGGAAAGCTGATCCGGGCTCTGCTCCTTTCCGTACTGGGTTGGGCATGCACGTACTTACAGGTGTATCTGTGTCTGGGGGCACTGCACGTGGAGGTGAGTATGGCGTATGTATTGTCCGTTGCACCATTGCTTACGTTGGTGCGCCTCATGCCCTTTACCGTCAGCGGCATAGGTTCTGACGAGGCGGCGTGGTATTTCGTCTTCCGGTCCGTGGGGGCGTCTTTGGAGCAGGTTGTCGCGAGCGCGCTGCTCTTTCGCGTGCTGGCGATCATCGTACCCGGTTTGGTGGGGCTGATAGTGCTGGCCGGGACAAGACGGCTGGCACGCGAAGAAGGCAGCGCCTCGGGAGACGGAGGAGGTCCGCGGGAAGACTTCGCCGCATAGCGCGGCGGAAGGCGCCCGGCAGATGGTCTGATGAGGCGAGGCCGGCTAACTGCTGGAAGCGTGGCGCGTCGCGTTCGAGGAGCGGATGATGTCATCTGGGATGATCTTCGAAGACACGTATCAAGAGGGGGAGAATACCTACCACAAGCACGTCGACATGGCGACGTGCGCGTACCGGCTGACCAGGAATGGAGAACCGGTCTCGCTGGAGGAGTGGAACGCCGCGGTGAATCGCCTGTATCCGATGTCGCTGAAGGGTGAGCATGGATTTCCGCTCATACGCGTGAAGGAATGGATGAGGCGGCGATCCCTGGCGCGTCTGGTGAGTGCGAGCAATCCTCGCATTGTGGCAGACATCGGCTCGGAGGCGGGCCACATTGTCCGGCACTTTCTCGACGGCGTCGACAAAGTCTACTGTGTGGATCTGGATCCGCACATGGTCGATCGGGCATTGACGGGCCTGGCCTCCTCGAAAGTCGTGGGATGCGTTTCTGGGGCTGAGGCGATCGACCTGCCGGATGCGTCGGTCGACGTTCTGCTGGCGGCATCGATCCTGGAGCATCTCGCCGACCCCGCGGCAGCGGTTCGGGAGTTCCGGCGCGTGGTGCGCGACGGTGGTCGAATCGTCATGAGTGTTCCGAACGATCGGGCGATCACAAGGATCAAGCGGGCCCTTCAGGGGTTGCGGATAGGTTGGATTCAGGGCAAGCTGGCCCGGGGGCTTGCCATGGGCCATATCGGCGTTTTCTCTTTGGAGAGTCTGCGCAGCGTGGCCCGAGAGGGCGGCACCGTGCTGCGCTGCGGCTATCTGCTGCCGCATTTTCTGGATCTGTTCGTCGTGGTGCAGAGATGACCTCCGATGCAGGCAGACGGCGGCCCCTGGGAACGTCTCCGCCGACACCGCTGCACCGATTGAGCCGGGCTGGCAGGGGATCAAGGACCAAACGCCAACTATCGCAGCCAGGAACACGGGGAGTGCATCCGCGTCAGACGTGAATGAGGGGTGAGCATGAGCGCAAGATCGCGGGAATCCCGAACCGGAAAGTCCACCCCGTCTACGGCTCCAGAGCCATCGACCGAGCTCCCCAAGGGCCAGGAGCGCCAACCGGCGGCACTGGCACCGAGACATACGTCTATCGCCCTTGGGATGCTGGGGCTGGTAATCCTGGTCGGCCTGTCCCTGAGATTCTACGGCTTGGACCACGAAAGTCTGTGGCTGGACGAGGGCAAGTCCGTCGGGGTGGCGAGTCTTCCGCTGGGAACGGTTCTCCAGAAGGTCTACGAGACGGGGACCAACCCACCGTTGCACTATGTGATGTTACACTTCTGGATCAAGGCCTTCGGTGATTCCGAGTCTTCCGTGAGGGCGCTCTCCGCTGTGTGTAGCGTGGCGTCCATACTTATCCTCTATTCAATTGGTGTTGCGCTCGCTGGCCGCGCTCCGGCCACACTTGCCATCGTCCTGCTCTCCCTTTCCAGCTTCCACATCCACTTCGCCCAGGAGGCCAGGGCATATGCTCTGTTCGGGATGTTCTCGCTCCTATCTATGTACTTTCTCCTGAAGGCCGAAGGAAACTACAGCGTGTTTAATGCCTCGGGCTACATCGTCGCGAGCGCTCTGGTCTTATACAGCCATCCGCACGGCTTGTTCGTGATCGTGACACAGAATATCTATATACTTCCGGGATTGCTGCGCTCGGCGCGCACCGGGGCACTTCATTGGCGGCGTTGGGCCCTCATGCAGGGACTCACGTGCCTAGCGTTTTCGCCGTGGTTGGGAGTGCTGGCTACAAAGGCCCTCTATATCCAAAGCCACAGGCTGTGGTACCCAAGACCGTCCGCGCTGGGACTGCTTTCAGCGATAGGCACCCTCTGCGGGCACAGCAAGGTGATCAGTTGTCTATTCATGGTATTGGCCGCCGCGGCAGTTGTGACGGTGAGGCGGGAGCCTGAAAGTCCTACCGGTCGGAGCTCTCACGAGTCGGTTGGCAAGTCGCGCTGGCGCCTATCGATTCGGCACTCAAGAAGCGTATACTTCCTGTGTGTGTGGTTTCTAGCGCCCGTATTAATCCCCTTCTTGATCTCGCAAGTGTCGGCGCCGATTTTCAACTGGCGATACTTCATTGTGGCATCGTTCAGCTTGTACCTTCTAGTTTCCATAGCGGTAATACAGATGCGGCCAAGGTACATGCAGGTGATTATCCTGGCGGTCGTCATCCTCTGGTATCCTGTGCGAACTATCGAGCACTATAAGGAGGTGAATAAGGCGCAGTGGCGCAGTGTGGCGAACATGCTGAAGGCGCAGGCCGGGCCAGACGACATCGTGGTGGTCAGCGCGGATTTCTGCCTGAACTACATCCTCCCTTACTACATGCGCGGGAGTGGGATTCGGCAAATCGGATTCTCCAGGGGGGCGAACGAGGAAGAACAGGAGGACTTCTCGGGAGAGGTGGAGGCGGAGAGACTCGCCGGGCTGCTCGAGCAGACCAAGGACCATGAACGCGTGTGGCTGGTGCTGGGCCACATCAAGGCTAATCAGGCCGGGCGCATCATCGGAAAACTGCAGGAAGCGTATCGCGTCAAAGGACGGCACGAGTTCTACAAAGTCCAACTCCTGCTGTTCGAGCGGTAGCGGCGGGCTGGCAGCCCGTGGTGAAACAGCGTTCCGCGGCATCACCGAGATTGAGAGCGACGGCTGCTTGAAGCGGTCCCAACCCCGCAAATCGCAAGCCGAGGCCGCCTCGGCGACAGAGTACGCTGCAGCACCACCCAGATAGCCAAAACGAAGGCGAAAACGCGTCCACACAACCCCTGACAGCCGCGGGCAGTGCCCACGCCGAACGAACTGCGCATCGCCAAACCCAGATTGAAACCCGCCACGTGGATCAGCACCCGTTTCAGGATGTTCGGATGGCCACGCAGGTGAGTCCGCCGCATCCCGCCGGTATCGTAGCAATGCGCGAACGGACGCTCACCGTATTCGGAACGCCTCTTCCGGAGCTTCTGGCCGCGATCACCGCGAATGCGACGACGGTTGGCATACGCCGCGTCACGCTCGGCTTCCTTGCCTACCCAATTCCGACGGCCTCGGTCCGGCTCCGAAACATACGTTCGAATGTCGCGGTCGTGAAGAGCCTTCAGGACCGCGTTACTGTGATAGCCTTTGTCCGTCACTACTTCTCGAAGAACTTGCTCGCTGAGGTTCTCGCATGCAACCTCGTCCGTCATCACCCCGACCAGATTCTCATCCGCTTGCGTGATCGTCTCGGCAATGCTCGTCGTGTCACCGCGATTGGCTGGCTGAAGCGTCACCGACACCACCGCCCCAGTCTTCAGATCGACCGCGTGTTCCGCCTTGTGGGCGAGGTGCGTACGGCCATCCTTCATCTTGGTGATCTTGGCGTCCGGATCGTGGGGATGCTCCAAATCGTCGTTAGAACCCTTGTGCTTGCGGTACTTGTCGATACGAGTTAAATCCTCCCGCGTCGGAGTGTCGATCCCGCTCGCCTTGGCCAGTTGAGTCAGAAACTCCTGATAGCCATCGCCCGTGTCCTTACGAACGATGCTCCGCAAAGCAGCGTTGGCTTCCAGGGTGGTCGCGTCGATGCCCAGCGTCTTACCGTCCAACAGCTTCTCGTGCGCCAAGACTTGAAGCACCCAGACGAAGACTTCCTCGTGCGTCTCCAGGTCGATCAGCCGACGGTTGCGGCTGAGGGTGGAATGGTCGGTGGTCTGGTCGGTCAGTTCGTAACCCAGGAAGCGCCGCAAAGCCATCGAGTCCGCCACCCGCCAGGCAATGCCGCGTTCTGAGTCGATGCCCTCGAAGTAGCCGACCAATAGCATGCGGAAGTAGACGGCTGGGGGCAATGACGGGCGTCCCATCTTATCCGCATAGAACTTCCGGCACCGCCCTTCCACGAATCGGTCAAACTCCTGGCCGTCCAGGATCTTG
>JAAEQG010000884.1 GCA_024231775.1 bacterium | reverse complement strand
GGGATCGCGGTCGCTCCACATTCCGTAGCTGGCGATTGCTTTGTCGAGCGTCTGTTGCCGAGTCGTGTCCGACTCACTGGTGGTGACCTCGTCCGTGACCCATCGGGCCACCAGGCTCCTGACGACTTCAGACAGGTTGACGCCCTCTGAGCTCGCCTTACGCTCCGCTTGGCGGAAAAGATCGTCGGGCAATGCGATGTTCGCCTGGTACATCTTTGGTCTCCGTGTCTCTGTTGTCCTTCACAGGGATCGGCTCCGTGGCGGACCCACCTCAAACACCAGTTTACCACAGGTTCGCCCGGTCGGTGACCACGATCGCAAGACTGGCACTGCGGTAATTTCGTCAAAGGCGGTCGGCTGGGCTCGGAACACCTGCCGGACCGCGGTTCAGGACGTGAGTGTAGATCTCCGTCGTCTTCACGTCCTTGTGGCAGAGTAGCTCCTGGTCTCTGCGGGATGCGGGCTCCGGCGTCTCTGGAGAATGCCCGGATCGAGCCGCCAATCCCACCCTCTACCCCATTGCCGGACGGCCCTCCGTGGCCGCCCCCTGCGCACCACCACCGGGATCGCACTTGGCACCGCGATCGATCCCTCCCCGACCGGCCCGATTCTTCAGAGGCTGTGTTACCGCTTCGGACGCGGTGCCCTTCCGGGTCTCGGCGGTTTCATCGAGGGTCAGTCCGATGAGGTAGGGCAGGCGGGCGATCTCCG
>JAAEQG010000883.1 GCA_024231775.1 bacterium | reverse complement strand
TGAGTAGTATACTCGGAGGCATGCACTGGAGAGCAGATGGCTGGCAGCTCAGATAACACGCGAGGCAACCTGGCGGTCTTTCCAGGGATGTTCGACCCGACCACGCTAGGCCACGTGGATATTGTCCGGCGCGGGGCGAACATTTTTGGGCAGGTGATCGTTGCGGTCGGGTGCAATCCGGAGAAGTCCGAGTGGTTCTCTCCCGAAGAGCGCGTGGATATGATGCGTACGCTGACCTCCGATCTTCCCAATGTACGCGTGGAGTCGTACTCGGGGCTGACCATGGACTACGTGCGCCGCGTCGGTGCCCGGGTCATCCTCCGGGGCATCCGGGACAGCGTCGATCTGCGCAGCGAGTTGCAGGTGGCCAACACGAATCTATTGGTCGGCGGCGTCGAGACCGTGTTCCTGATGACCAGCGATCAGCACGCCCTGACCTCCAGCACGCTCATCAAACAGGTCATCGAGATGGGCGGATGTGACCAGGAGCGACTCGGACGACTGATTCCCCGCACCGTGATCGAGCGGCTGGAGCGCCGCCAGCGCGACTTGAAGCCCGGTCGCCGCGCCGCACCCGCAGATTCTTCACTCGACTGAGACCCCGCCTGGGCGAACGGGAGCCAGGGCGGGTTTGGAGGGGGGCTCTTTTTGACGGTTCGTGCTGAAGGCCTATAATGGTCTGGCCGACGTACCCCATAGCGGCTTCAACGGGACCGCGTGGCGGACCCGTGAAACCTCGGCACAGAGAACACTGATGTGCACGATTTTGGCATTTGGCATCCCGGGGGGATTGGAATGGGCGATCGTCCTGATCGTGGGCTTGCTGATTTTCGGTCGGCGGTTGCCTGAGATTGCCCGCTCCGTGGGCAAGTCGGTGGTCGAGTTCAAGAAGGGACTCAAAGAGGTCAAGGGCGAGATTGACGTGGCCAGCAAGGCGTCCGAGCCAAACATGCTCCCGCCGAGGCAGACGCCGGAATCCATGCCCGCCCCGACCGAGTCCGCCCCACCTGTGGCTGATACCGCCCGTCCCGACCCTGCGGCGAATTCCACCACGTCCTCTCAGTAGGCGCACCGCCTGCGTCGGGCTGCACGGAGCGCAAGCGACCACGGAATCGCTCCCTAACATAGTGAGGTTGTCATACGGGCGGTCTGGACATGGGGCGTCCCGGAAACGCTCAGTCCGCCAGATCGATGCGATGGGCGTCCTCGAGGGCTTCCTTGAAGTCAAACACGTCGGCGAAGTCTTCGATGCGATCGTGCGGTTCCCGCTGAAGCCGCCCACAGCTAATCAGACCGAAGACCATCTCCCCCCAATGACGGGTCTCCGTGATCCTCCAGGCACGCAAGACGGGGACGGCGAGAAGTCCCCAGCGCATCAACGCACGGTCCCGCAACGCCCAGCACAGTTCCTCGCCGCCAACATGGCGATTCAGCTGCTCCACCCCGCCAGCCTCATCGATGGCCTCACAAACCGCCGGATCCAGCACCCCCTCCTCGCGACGTTCGATCACCTCCTGAAGGTCGATCTCTTCGTGGGCCATATATTGGGCCACGACGGTCTGTTCGGGAGTCAGGGGTCCGTGGACCCGCTCGACCGTATAGCCCAAGCCTTCCAGGAGGAAGTCATACGCCGCCCTGGGGTAGCGACCGGGTAGGACTGCCGAGTCACTTTGCTCCGCCATGCGCTTCAAGCTCATCTTAGATCCCATTCGCGCGCGCGTGCTGATCGCACTGCCAGCTTGCCTTATTATACGCCTTGCTCACGCATACAAGTATCCAAGCTTCGTCTCCAAGGACGGAAATCGACTCCTCCGGTTCTAATCGGCTGGACTCCGATTCGGGGGCGAGCGATTCCACCTCCGCCAGCCGACGGAGCTGTTCTCAGACGCCAGAAAACCGATTATCGCTGCGCGGCAGGACGCGGGCCGGCGGGCGTCAGGAGCCCGAGCCCCCTCCCGAGTCCTGAGGCTGGCCACCCGGAGGACGCCTGCGGCGGCGGCGGCGACGGCGTGTCGACTGGTCCGGGCCGCGTTCCTGACCGTCCGCAGCCCCCTTCGCGGGTCCTCCCGGGGGAGGCGCTTTGCCCTTCTGGGCCGGCGGCGGATCCACGGTCTTGGCGGAATCCGCCGGGCGTGGCGCCGGTTCGCCCCTGTTCTGCGCATCTGCCTGGCGGTCGCTCCGCGGGGCGATGGGATCGATGTCTTCAACGGCTACCGCGAACAGCTTGCCGTCGGCCCCTTCCACCTGGACCAACTGGGTGATGATCTGGCGATTGACGATCACCCCATCGCCGTGAGGGGTGGAAACCCGTCTGCCCATGGGGGGAAGTCTGCGCTCGAGTTCCTCGTAGGCGACATGCTCATATCGCAGGCAACACTTCAACCGGCCGCAGCGCCCCGACACCTTGGAAGGATCCAGGGTGGCTTTTTGCATCTTGGCCATCTTCATGCTGACCGGACGAAGCGTCTTCAGGAACACCTTGCAGCAGCACTCTCGCCCGCACGTCTCGTAGTCCGCCAGCAGGCGAGCCTCATCGCGCACGCCCACCTGACGCATCTCGATGCGCGTTTGGTATTCGACGGCCAGCTCCTTGACCAACGATCGAAAATCCACCCGCCCCTCGGCCAGGAAGTAGAACACCACCCGTTCGCCTCCCAGGAGGTGCTCACACTCCACCACCTTCAGGGGAAGCGAGAGCCGATCGGCAATCGCTTGGCAGTAGTCCCGCTTCTCCGCGGTACCGTCGTGCAGATGGGATGCCTCCCGCAGGTCGTCCTGGGTCGCTTCACGCAGAATCCGTCCACTGCCCAGCTCATAATACTCAGGTCCGCTGTTGCGAATGTAGGTTTGAATCTGCTCGCGCGAGACCGAGCGGTCACACCCCGAGCAGGTCAACGAAATCGACTGGCCGACCTCGATCCCGCGCCTGGTCTTGATGACCACCCGGGCGCCGCAGGAGAACTTCATCCCTTGCGGATGGGTGAACTCGCCCACGTTGTTCATGTAGCCGTAGCGGACCGCGATGGTTGGATAGACTTTTTCCAGACCGTTTCCGCAACGGTCCGGGGGAGCGCTCTCGTCTTCAGCGGGCGCGTCCATCTTGGCGTCGGGGTCGATAACCATCACTCGGCCTCTCGGCGGGGCAGACCGCCGACAAAGGAAGCCAGGCCGAGGCACGGTGCCCGGCCCGCTCGCCTGACAAGGTGTTCGCCCGGGCACAAGGGGTGTCCGGCGCCCACTCTATCGACGCGCACCAGTATAGCCGGATCAGCGGACGTTTTAAACCGCAGCGCGAAGTGTAACGGCTGGCCCCCTGCGTGCAGGTGGCCTGCCCGGGGCGACGACACGAACAGAACCCGGTCGTAGGCGTCAGAGCAGCGGATCCATCGCCGCTTTGAAGTCCTTCTTGCCACGCAGGCCGACAAACTTCTCGGCGATCTCGCCGCCCTTGAACAGCAACACGGTCGGTATGGCACTCACCTGATACTTGGCCGAAACCTCTCGGTTGGCGTCCGTGTCCATCTTGCCGACCTTGGCTTTGCCGGCATACTCGTCAGCCAGCTCGTCGATCGTGGGGGTTAACGCTTTGCAGGGCGCGCACCATTCTGCCCAGAAATCGACCAATACCGGCACATCGGATTGAAGCACCTCTTGTTCAAAATCGGCGTCCGTGAATGTCAGTGTGTTTGCGCCAGCCATCGTTTGTTCCCCTGGAGAACGGACAGATGTAACCTCACGTTCGGACGCCGGGATTGTAGGATCCGGCCTGGACATCGTCAAACCGGACCGCCGTAGCACGACGCTCGGCGGGTGCGTGACAGTATGGGCGAGCTCTTGAGCGTTCTGTCGCCGAGCGATTGCGTGCGCGCGAACATCGCCGCGTCTGGACGATCCTCTTCGCCCTGAAAGGGCGCACTATGACAGCCCAGGGCAACGCCCTGGGACGGGATTGCCCGAAGCAACGTAAGCCCTGAAGGGGCGAAACAAAGCTATGCCGCCCTGTCAGGGCTCGTGTTTGTCTCGGTCACGAGAACCCAGGGCGTTACCCTGGGCTGATCTATTGCGCCCCGTTGGGGCTTCTCAAGGCGGTGGCAACATGGATGTGCGGTGGGCCGCATCAGCCCGCCCAAACTGTCACGGCCCCATGCTCAGCTCTCCGCCGGGCGGCGGCGCTGCCGTGGCTGCGACTTCCAGCGGCGGTGAATCCACAGATACTGGCTGGGATCGACCCGAATCGCCTCCTCGATCGCCGCAGTATATTCCTGAGTGATCCAGAGCAGGGGGTCGTCGCGGTCGCGCCACTCGGAAGGGCGGATGACCCGCTGGGCCCCGACTTCGTACCGGAAGCTGTTCCCCAGGCGACGCGCATATCCGACGATGATGGGCACCTCGGCGGTCATGGCCAGCAGACCGATCGACTTGTAGGCTGACGCGGGGCGACCGAAGAAGTCCACAAACACGCCCTTGCGCCCGGCGTCCTGGTCGGCGATGAAACCCAAAGCCGCCCCGCGGCGGACCACGCCCTCAGCCTCGGCGATCGCCCCCTTCTTATTGAGCAGTTCGAGCCCGCTCCGCCGCCGGGTGAGTACCAGAAACCGGTTCAGGTACGCGTTGTCCAGCGGGCGCATGATCGCCGCGATGTCGAACCCCAACACCGCCAGCAGGAAACCAGCCAACTCCCAGTTGCCGTAGTGCGCGGTGAGCAGCAACGCCCCGCGGTTCTCCAGCAGCACCGCCAGGGCTTCGTCCATGTTGACCAGAGTAATGTACCGGCGCCAAGTCCATTCATTGATCAACCGCGGGGTGAAGATGAACTCCATCACCCACATGACCTGCTGCTGGAGGCAGCGCTTCGCCAGGTCGTCGATCTCCACGGAACTCAAAGCGTCGCCGTAGGCCATACGCAGGTGGGAGCGGGCCCGTTCCCGGTGTCTTGGCATGACATACCACCAGAACCGCCCCAGCAGGCGTGCGGTGTACAGATTCCACCGTAGCGGGAACATCATCAACACCATGATTGCCCCACGTACCAGGGCGTAGGTCAACCAGGCTTTGGCTCCGGTGTCGCGCTTCATCGGCGTCCTGGTGCTCCGTCGTCACGAGCCCCCCTCGTGGGGGCGAGCGTAGGGCGAGTCCTGAATCACGGTGGCGGGCCACTTCCGCCGCTGCGCGTCGTCTGCTGACCCGCCATGAACGTGGCCCAGTGTACAAGGCGGTTCCGCTTTCGCGAGGGGTGCATCCCATTCAGGGTGGCATGGGCAAGCTTGTTTGCCCGTGTTGGACGACACCACGGGCAAGCTGCTGCTTGCCCATGCCACCCTCGCCAGTTTCTGCCACCCTACTCAGGATGCACCCTTTCGCGAGCGATCCTCGCCTCCCGGCTTGACGAAACCGAGCCCCGCTCCACAGAATACGCAATCCTGGCCGCTCCAGGGCGTACGTTCGGGCAGCTTATCTATCCGCCATACGGGGGAAACATGGACGCTGACTCCTCAGGTTCGTTGGCTGGCTGCTTGGTGCTGGTGGTGGAAGATCACCCTCAGAGCCTGGAGCTACTGCGCATCTACCTGGGATCGCTGGAGGGCATTGCCATTCTGTCCGCCGGGGATGGTCAGGCTGCGATCGAGCTGGCTGAGGTCCATCGCCCCGATCTGGTCGTGCTGGACGTGATGATGCCGCGGATGTCCGGTTTCGAGGTGTGCCGGCGGCTGAAGGATCATCCAGCCACCCGGGATACGGCGGTGCTCATCGTGACCGCGCTGGACTCGCCGGCTGACGCCGAGCGGGTGGCGGAGTGCAAAGCGGACGGGTACCTGACCAAGCCCTTCGAGCGTGCCGTGTTCCTGGATCACGTTCGCCGGCTGCTGATTCGTCGGAAGAGCAAGCTCAGCCGAAGCCCCGGCCCGGCTACGGCGAAGAAACCCAAAGACGAAGGACCCTGCCCATGACCGACCCCACCGATCTGCTGGCCCAGACGACTCACGAGTTCCTCGACGCCCTTGCGTCGCGCCAGCCGACCCCTGGCGGGGGATGCGCCGCGGCGCTGGCGGGGGCGCTGGCCGTCGCCTTGGCCCGCATGGTGACCGCGTATGCCCGGGGCCGGGATGGTGAGGTAGACGCAGTGAAGCAAGTCGCGGAACCGCTGGCCCGTGCGGACGCCATGTTGCGCCGCCTGGTCAATGAGGACGCAGCCGCCTACCAGGCGTATGCGGAGGCCCGCCGCTCGGCGGACCCCTCCGAGGCTGCCCGCGCCGCCGGGGTGGCGGTAGCGGTTCCCCTGGAGATCGCCGCGGTGGCTGGTGCCGTCCTGGCGGACATGAACCGGGTGAAAGAGCAGTTGAATCGCAACCTGATCAGTGACTTGGGCGTGGTCGCAGTACTGGCGGACGCTTGTGTGCGGGCGGCGGCGTACAGCGTTCGGATCAACCTGCGAGATGCGGCTGCGACCGATCCACAGGGCAAGGTCCGAGAAGAGTTGGAGCATCTGCTTCGGCACGCGGATGAGGCGAGGGCTGCGCTCGAGGGGTTCGTCGACGCGCAATTGTAGCCCAACCCTCCTGCCAACCGATATTTCCGGTTGATGGCTTCGTACGAACCGGATTACACCCTGGACATCGACGGCCTGGAGGACACAGGCAACGGTGTGGCTGCCCCTTCACAGCGGCGCCGATGGGTTGGAGTTCGCTTCGATTGCTGCGGAGTCTACCAGCGGCTGTACCGCACCAAGGACGGCAGGCTGTACCGGGGCCACTGCCCGCGGTGCCTCCGTACGGTGCGGATTCGCGTTGGTCCGGGAGGGACCAGTAACCGCTTCTTCTCCGCCCAATGAACCACCGCTGATACCAAGTGCAGTTTGAGTTTGCCCATGCCACCCGCGGGAGGGCGCCGGCGGGCATTCTAATAGAGCGCTGCGAGGCGCTACTCGGGGACGATGCGTACCCAGCCGTAGGGGTCCGGTGCATCTCCGGTCTGGATGGCGGTGAGCCGTTCGTACAACTCGGTGCAGTGCTTACCGGCTTGGCCGTCCGGGCAGTAGTCAACCTTGCGATCACGGTAGGTGATCGATCCGATCGGGGTAATCACCGCCGCCGTCCCACAACATCCAGCCTCAACGAAGTCGAAGATCTCGGAGACCTCCACGGGACGGCGCTTGGGCCGCAGGCCCATCTCCTCAGCCAGGGTGACCAGGGACATGTTGGTAATCGAGCGCAGAATGGTGTCACTCTCCGGAGTCACATACTGCCCGTCCGCGGTGATGGCGAAGAAGTTGGCCGGTCCGGATTCGTCGATGTACTTCTTCTCCTTGGCGTCGAGGTAGACCACGTCGGCGAAGCCCTGCTGCCTGGCGGCGACGCCGGCACGCAGGCTGGCTGCGTAGTTTCCGCCGACTTTGACATCGCCCACCCCCAGCGGCGCGGTGCGATCGACCTTCTCCTCCACGATCAGACTCACCGGTTTGAATCCGGTCTTGAAGTACGGCCCGACCGGAGTCACAAAGACCAGGAACGTGTACTCCTCGGCCGGCTTGACGCCGACCTGAGCCCCGCTACCGATGGTCAGGGGACGGACATACAACGACGCACCGGTACCGTGGGGCGGGACGTACTTGCGGTTGGCGTTGATCACTCGGTAGCAGGCTTCGATGAACAGTTCCTCGGGGGGAGGCTCCATGAGGATCTTCCGGCAGGAGCGGATCATCCGACGGGCGTTCTCCTCGATGCGGAACACGACCACGTCGCCCTTCCTGGTCTCGTAAGCTTTGAGCCCCTCGAAGCACTCCTGCCCATAGTGCAGGCACGTCGCCGCCATGTGCAGCGGCATGGTCTCGTCCGCCGTAAGCGTGCCCCGATCCCAAGCTCCATCGCGCCACACGTAGCGGATGTTCTGGTCGGTCTTGGTGTAGCCGAAGGACAGATTAGGCCAATCAAAGTCCGCCTTGGTCATGAGCAACTCCTCCACGGAACTCGTCCACCCCCCCCAGGGTAGCCCACTGTATTGTACGCGCGGGGCGATCCGTGCCAAACCCCCGACCGTTCCCCGCCTGGCGCAGGGGCGCATCCCGAACAAGGTGGCAGGAACTGGCGAGGGTGGCATGGGCAAGCAGCAGCTTGCCCGTGGAATCGTCCAACACGGGCAAACAAGTTTGCCCATGCCACCCCAAATGGGATGCTCCCCTGCCGCAGTGACAATCGTCGAGGCGTCAGCGGCATGTCCGATTCGCATTCTGGTCATCGTCAGCGGTGGTTTAATCGGACCATGTCAGCTCGCCGCGGAGCTGGGGTGGGAGGCTGCGTCGTTGTGGTCGCTTAGCAGCAGGACGGGCGATACGCAGCCGACAACTTCTGATAGCGGTTCCGTATGTGGCCCGGTGGAGAAGTCGAAATAAGATCCGGGCAAGTGGGGTGCAACGGCGGATGGGCGATTGGTATCTGATAGCATGTCTGGCGGCGACGGCCATGGGTGTGCTCGTGTTTCTGCGGATTGTCACCACCGAGGTTCACGCGGTGGATGCGGAGGCGGAGATTCTGCGCCACCGAGAGCGTGCCAAACGTCAACGTCCCACGGATGACGAGGTTACGCTGGAGCGGGCAGGGTGATCGCGCCCGCCAGGATGCTCGACCAGGGCGTCGGGACATGTCCAAAAGATGCGTCGTACCAGCGGGCAGCGGTTGACGCGACTCTCTTCCAGCCCTAGAGTGCTTGCGGTGTAACACGGTGCGGTACCGGTTCTTGCGCGTCGAGGTTCACTCATGCTCTCCATGCCAATCCGATTCTCGCGGCTTCGTCTAGTGGTCAGCGCAATCACTGCGCTGGCGGTTGGGGGAGGCGGTTTTCTGGTGGGATTGGGCATCGTGCGGTTGTCCACGCCGCAGGGTGTTTGGCTGATCGTCGCGGGCGCGTCGGCGGCCTTGCTCTTCGCGACGGCGATGGCGTTCCTGCTGTTGCAGCTCAAAGTCGAATCCAACACGGCTCGACAGTACAGCGAGCTTCGGGACATGCAGGAGTCGCTGGCTACCCAGAGCGCCAAGCTGGAAGAGATCGCCGAGAGTGTGCGGATCTCCGACGCTGCCAAGCACATCACCCACCGCGAGGAAGAGCACACCGCCTTACGCACGGCGATCTATGACGAGGTTCGGCGCGAGGAATGGGAGGCCGCCTTCCACCTTATCGAGCAGATGCGCACCCGGTTCGGATACCACGAGGAAGCTCAGCAACTCTGCGAGGAAGTGGTCAGTCTGCGAACCGACGCCATGCGGACCAAAATGGCCCAGGCCTCTTCGCATATCGAGTCGCTTTTTGCCCAGCACGATTGGAACCAGGCCGAGCGCGAAATCGAACGGTTGCACAAAGCCCTTCCGGACGAACGTCGCATCGATCGGTTGGCAAACGAGCTGAGGCAGCGCCGGCAGCAGCGCAAGGACGAACTGCTCAAGCAGTGGAACGAAGCCCTCCGGCGGAACGACCTCGATGGGGGGATCAACGTACTCAAGGAGCTCGACGACCATCTGACCCGCGAGGAGGCCCGTAAACTGGAGGACTCCGCCCGAGGCCTGTTCAAGGAGAAGCTGGCTCAACTGGGCGTGCAGTTCAAGTTTGCGGTCAGCGAGGGGCGCTGGCTGGACGCCCTGGAGGTCGGGGTCCAGATCACCGAAGAGTTCCCCAACACGCGGATGTCCAAGGAGGTGCAGGAACACCTGGTAGCCCTGCGCCAGCGGGCTGGGCTTCCGATGAGTGTGGAAGTCACCGCAGCCCCCCAACCAGGCGCAGTCCACACCCCCGCACAGGAATGACCTCGCGGAGGCACGGTTCCAGCCCGTACCGTGGTTTGGAGCAGCGTCAGTCCAAACGTAGCGTCCGGCGTCTCGCCTGACGTCTTCCGTTTTCGGCCTGCGGGAACGCAGGCCGCTACATTTGGTTTGAGTATGCTCTGGGCCCGTTCCGGGCTATGTTGGTCAGGAACAGCCGACGGTGAGAATCGAACTCACAACCTCAGCTTTACGAAAGCTGTGCTCTACCGTTGAGCTACGTCGGCAGGTGACGGGGGCTCATTATCCCCCGCGTTCCGCTCTTGTCAAAGCAGACCCACTCCGCCATCCTGGTATAGGACCAGCCGCCGAGCACCACGTGGTTCCGTGGTGACGTGCGACGAATCGCACCGGCTGATCGAGGAGCCCCAGATGCCAGGCGGTCCGGTCTACTCTGCGTCTACGACGACGGCACCGCCCATGCCCCCCACCCGCTACCAGGGCAGCAAACGGCGCTTTGCAGAATGGATCGGCAAGACGTTTGACCGTCTGGAGTTCGATACAGCTCTGGATGCCTTCTGCGGTACGAGTGTGGTGGCTCACCTGCTCAAGGCTCGGGGCAAGCAGGTGGTGTGCAACGACGTGCTGCGCTCCAATCATCAGGTTGGGCTGGCTCTGATCGAGAGCGACGCGGAGCAACTCGACGAAGGGACCATCACCAGGCTGCTGAGCTGCCGACCCGGTATCAAGTACGCCGATTTCATCCAGCGCACGTTCGCCGGGATCTACTACACGGATGCGGAGAACTGTTGGCTGGACACCGTAGTGCAGAACATCCAGCGGATTCGCCGGCCCTTTCGGCGAGCCCTGGCCTACTATGCGCTGTTTCAGTCCGCCCTGGCCAAGCGTCCCTACAACCTTTTCCATCGCAAGAACCTGTACCTTCGACTCGCCGACGTACGTCGCGGCTTCGGCAACAAAGCCACCTGGGATCGCCCCTTCGAGGCACACTTCCGCACCCACGCACGCCGTGCAAACGCCGCCGTCTTCGGAAACGGTCGCCCGTGCAAGGCGACCTGCGGCGACGCGCTGGACGTGCCCGGACGCCACGACCTGGTCTACGTGGATACTCCGTACATCAACTCTCGGGGGGTGGGGGTAGACTACGCCGGGTTCTACCACTTCCTGGAGGGCCTGGTCCGCTACCGCGAGTGGCCTGGCCTGATCGACTGGGATTCAAAGCACCTGCGCATTCGCCGCTCGCCCTCTCCGTGGACCTCCCCCAGCCAGGTACATGAGGCCTTCCGCAGGCTGTTCCGTCATTACGCCGACAGCATTCTGGTGGTGTCCTACAGAAGCGACGGCATCCCGTCGGTGGACGAACTGCTCGCCCTGATCCGCACGGTGAAGCCCCATGTCACGGTCGGTTCTCAGGGACGCCATCGATACGCACTGTCCACCAACCGCCGCGTCCAGGAGATGCTCATTGTGGGCACGGATTAGGAGGGGAATACCTACCCGGATGGTCCTGCTCCATGTTCAGGGCGATTCGGACGCGTGCGGTCGGCTCTGCAGCAGCGTGCGGACCAGGTCAAGCAAAGCCATCCGATCGACGGGTTTGGAGAGGTAGTCATCAGCTCCGCACTCCGCCGCCCGCTCGACGTCGGAGGTCTCGTTCAACGCGGTTACCATGACGATGATGACGTCGCGCGTGCTTGGGTTGGATTTAAGCTGCTTGCACACCTCGAACCCGGACATCTTGGGCATCATGATGTCCAGGAGCACCAGATCCGGCTTTTGTGCGCGGATCTGCTCCATCGCCTCGATGCCGTTCCTGGCTGTGGTCACCTTCACACCCTCGAGGCCCTCGCAGTAGACCTCCAAGAGCTCGAGATTCTGCGGGTTATCATCGACAATCAGCACAGTTGGGGCCATTGCCATAGGTCTGTCCTTCCTCCCGGTTCGCCGCTTCCCGCGTCGGCGGTTCCAGCACCCGCTCACAGCTTCTTGCGTCAGGGCCACGGAGCACCTGAGTGAATCCACCCCTATACACGATATCCCCTCACGGAGCGAGCCATCGTACGTAATCCGCTTGGCGCGCAGGCGCCGAATGGTACACTGCGCTCCCTGTCGGGGAGGAGCGCAACTTCCTGAGGATTCTCAGCCGCAGGATCCAACCGGCATGGTGGGGGGGGGCGTTGTGCACTTCCAGGCAAGTTACGGCCAAGAAGCCGACGGAGAGAGACACGATGACCGCACCGGATCCGGACGCCGCTGGCGACGAGTCTCAACTCCTCCTCGATCTGATCTCCGACGGTGTTCTGGTCATCGACGGTGATGGCGTTCTGCGGTCGGCCAACCAAGCCGGACGAGATCTACTGGGCATGGACCTGGAGGCTCCGGGGAAGACCTGGTCTGTGGGCTGGGAGTTCCTGGAGGTTGACGGCTCTGCGGTTTCGCCCGAGGACGATCCTATCCGGACTTGCCGACGAGGTGGTCGGCGCGTGTTCGATCGCCAGCTCCGCCTCCGCCGCAATGATCACTCGGTGCTGGCGGTTACGGTAAGCTGCATTCCTCATCCCCAGACCACGGGCGCGGTCGTGGTCTTGCTGCGCTCTCGCTCGCAACCGAGCGAGACTGAGGAACAACTCACGCATCTGCACCGGTTGCAGACGGTGAGCGTTCTGGCGGGCAACATCGCCCACGATTTCAACAACCTGCTGACGATTATCTCCTGCAACGCAAGCACCGTGCTGTCCACGGTATCAGAGACCGATCCACTGCGTCGGCCCCTGGAGGACGTTCAGGCTGCCGCGGACGAGGCGGCGGAGCTGAACCGCGATCTAACGCTGTACCGGCACTCGACCCCGCTTCGGCAGAGACGCTGCGATCTGAACAAGGTGGTGACCGAAGCCTTGCGGTTGTTAAGACATGCCATGCCCCAGGGGGTGTCGGTCAGTTCGGAGCTCGAATCCGACCCCTTGTCGGTCTGGGGTGATCCGGGGCAATTGCGCCAGGCAGTTGTCGGGCTGTGTTTGGCTGCCCGGGACATGCTCACCACCGGTGGAGACATCCGAGTAACCGCCGCACGGAGGAGCGCAAAGGCACCGGCTGATTCCCCGGGCAACGAGCCGCAACGCGGCGAGCTCGCTACGATCCGGGTGACGGAT
>JAAEQG010000882.1 GCA_024231775.1 bacterium | reverse complement strand
GAACAAGATTCGGGTAATCAAGGAGCGGGTGGGGGGCGGTTTCGGGGCGAAGCAGGACATCGTGCTCGAAGAGGTTGCCGCCTATTGCACGTGGGTCACCGGTCGAGCGGTGCTCTTCCGGTTCGATCGCGAGGAAGAGTTCATCGCCTCCCGAACCCGTCACCCGATGAAGGTGCGGGTCAAGCTGGGGGCCCGTACCGATGGCAGGCTGACCAGCATCCTCATGGACCTGAAGGCCAACACCGGGCCTTACGGGTCCCATTGTCTGACCGTCCCCATGAACGCTTGCTCCAAATCGCTGCCTCTGCTGCTGTGCGACAACGTCAAGTTCGTAGTCACCACATACTACTCCAACATCCCTCCCGCGGGAGCTTACCAGGGATACGGTGCTCCGCAGGGTTCGTACGCATTGCAGACGGCGCTTGCCGAACTCGCCGGCGAACTGGGCATGGATCACCTCGAGCTCATCGAGAAGAACCGGGTGCGCGAGGGTTCCATGCTGGAGATTCTCAAGTGCCTCGGCGAGGGGCGAGAAGGAACCGCCCAGCAGGTGTCCAGTTGCGGTCTGGGACCGGCGTTGGACAACGGATCGAAGATGATCGACTGGGGCCGGCGGGAGGACAGCGGCGATCCGGACGTGCGGATTGGCAAGGGGCTGACCATCGTTCAGCAGGGATCCGGGTTGCCCGGGCTCGATTCCGCCAACGCCGCGCTCACCATGCTGGGTGACGGCACGTTCATGCTGTTGAGCGGAGGGGCGGATCTGGGGACCGGTTTGGATACGGTCACGACGAAGATGGCGGCGGAGTGTCTGTGTACCACCATGGGCGACATCGCCCTGATCTCGGGTGACACGGACGTGACCCCCTTCGACAGTGGCGCCTATGCTTCCAGCGGGACCTACTTCTCCGGCGGGGCGGCGCTCAACGCTGCCCTGGCCATGAAGGAGAAGCTCCTGGGCATCGCGGCGGAGATGCTGAACGAACCGGCTGCTGATCTCCAGCTCGTATTCCGCTCTACGGTTAAGGGACGGAAGGGTTCAGTGAGCTATCTGGACCTCGCTCGTTATGCCGAAACCGGTACGGGGCAGGGGCTGCCCATCGCCACCGGCCGATTCATTACTGACAAGGCTTCGTTCCCGTACGGGGCGCATTTCTGCCAGGTTGCGGTCAACACGCGCACCGGCGAAACCACGATTCAGAAGTACTACGCCCTGCAGGATTGCGGCACGCCGGTGAATCCCGAACTGGCGATCGGGCAGATCTTCGGAGGCGTGCTGAAGTCCATCGGCCATTCCCTGTGGGAGGAGATGATCTTCGACCGGGATGGGCGCTGCCTGAACGCCAACCTGTTGGACTACAAGGTGCCCATGATCGGCGATCTGCCCGAGGACTTCCGCGTGGAACTGGTCGATGTTGACGATCCGTTTGGGCCTTATGGTAGCAAGTCCGTCGCCGAGATCAGCTGCAACGGAGCGGCGCCGGCCATCGCGGCGGCCATTCACGACGCGGTGGGGGTCTGGATGCGCAAGTGGCCGTTCACCCCGGAGAAGATCCTGAGGGAACTCGGCAAGTTCTAGTGCCGTTTCGAATAAGGTCGTGTCGGTTGCGCAGGTCATCGTGTGGCGGCCTGCGTCGCGCAGACCGACGACTGGCGGGGACGCCGGTCGCTACAGAGGCGCTATCCCGGATCATTCATGCTCTCTGGAGGTTGGCGAGCACGGCGGATGACTCAAGGGGAGTGGATTGAACGCAGAGACGCTGAGGACGCAGAGAAGATGGAGAATGAGAGGGCAACCCCGGATGCGACCGCATCCACCCTGCCGAAACGTGCCGCGGCGTGGATTCGGTCGTAATCTCTTGCCGAATGACACTCTGCGATCTCTGCGTCTCAGCGTTCATGAACAATCCGGGCTATCCCAGAACCGCAGGTACCTTATTGTGCGAACCGCACCGGGAATCCGCCACGTGAACCGCAGATAACTGCGAAGCGTCAGGAGAAGAAGAAGAAACCATGCGAGACCACCGATTCACCGTCTGCCGCGCGGAGTACCTCCTGCCCCTAGCCGATGCCGACCGGCCCCGGCGGATCCGCGATGGTTACGTTCTGGCCGAGGGGGAGACGATCAGGGAAGTAGGCCCGTACACGCCCGACACAGGCTCGCGGTTGCTGCGCGAGCTGGGGGCGGAGTTGCGTATCCTCGGGACCCCCCATCCGGGCGAGAGCGATGCGATTCCGTGTCTGCCCGGCGTGTTGCTGCCCGCGTTCGTCAAGGCCCACGGGCACGATCACGAACAGCCGATCATCGGAATCGCCAAGGACGAACCGCTGACCTCCTGGCTGGATCACGCGGTCAATCCGTTCACCGGATTCATCAATTCCCAGAAGGAACGCCTGACCGAGGAACTGGGCTGCGCCCCCCAGTTGGCGACCTACCGCATGGCCCGGTTGTGCGACATTCACTACGGGATCACCGCGAGCATGGTTCACCACTGTAACCATAACAAGTACCACGTCGAGGAGGTCGCCCGGGCCAACGAGGCGGCGGGGACCACGATGATCGTGGCCATCGGCGGGCAGGACCGCCACTACGTGCGCGAGCTGCTCGATCGACCGGAGGACGGATTGAAGCGTCTGGAGCGAGCCTTGGCCATCGAGGGGCTTGCGCGCACCAGCTTCTGCCCCGGTCCCGATCAGCTCTTCTCGAACAGCCGCCACGTGCTGGTCCCGCTGAAGGCGTGGGCCCGCGAACACGACACGCTCTTTCACGTACACAGCTCGGAAGAACCCCAGACCACGCGCTGGTTCGTCGACGAGATCGAACCGGGCCTGACCCCGGTGGAGTTCGCCGAGTCCATCGGCATCCTGGATGAGCACACGGTGTTGGCCCATCAGGTCAACTGCGGTCCGCGGGACGTGGAGCTCCTGGCCCGCACCGGCGCCAAGGTGGTGCACAATCCTCTGGCCAATACCATCCTCGGTTCGGGCATGCCCCCACTGATCGAAATGCTCGCGGCGGGTGTCCCGGTGGCGGTCTCCACGGACGGCTCGGGCTCGGCGGACAACCAGAACATCCTCGCCGCCGCTCGCCTGGCTGCCCAATACCAGAAGGCCCACCGCCAGGATGCTACCCTCTTGCCCGCCCAGCAGCTCCTGGAGATGATCACCGTGGTACCAGCCGGTATGCTGCGTCTCAACCAGGGGGAGTTGGCCCCCGGTCGTCAGGGAGACTGGATCGTGGTAGATCTGACCAGGCCTAATCTGGTGCCCACGCGAATCGACAACGTGATGGAGAACCTCATCTGGGCGGCGGACGGCAGTGAGGTGGACACGGTGGTAGCCCGAGGGCGGGTGCTGAAGGAAAACGGGCGCATCCTCCCGTTCCGGGACGGCAGCACGCCGAAGGGAATCATGGCTGCCACCCAAACCCTCTCGGAGCGCTTTCTCGAATACCAGGCGTCAGCTCCGGAGATCAGCGGCACCGGTGCGCACAAGTGATCCACCCGGCGGCGCTGATGTCCGCCGCAGCTGCGTGGCGCGGAAGGAGCGGTCATCATGTACATCTCCGCGATCTTGCTCGCCGCCGGGCGCTCCACGCGGATGGGGGCGGACAAGCTGTCACTTCCCTATAAGGGCCAACCCCTTCTCCACCGGTCGCTGGCCCCGTTGATTAGCTCCGCTCTGGTCAGCGAGGCGATTGTGGTGGTCAACCCGAGCTTCGCGGCGCCGCTCGTGCGCGCAGGTTGCACGGTCGTGGTCAACCATGACGCCCACACTGGCATGGCCTCTTCCCTGCGGACCGGCGTGATGGCTGCCTCTGCGCTGGCTGATGCCTACCTGGTGTCCCTGGCGGACATGCCGGAGATTGGCCAGTCGCTGATCGCCACGCTGGTCGAGGCTTTCGTTCGATCCGCCAGGAAGATCCTGGTGCCGATCTACGAAGAACGCCAAGGCCATCCGGTGATCCTGGACTCGCAATACAGGGAGCGGTTGCTGCGGATCGACGGAGACGTCGGGGCTCGCGAGATCATCCGCGAGAACCCGGAGGCGGTGGAGCGTGTCCCGGTGGATGATTCCGGGGTGGTCTTCGACGTCGATACGCCCGCGAACCTGGCTGACGGTCCGGTCCGCACCAAAGAACAACGCGAGAGCACACAGTGACCACGCGAACGAAAGTGTTAATCAAAGGTGCTGGGGAACATGCTTCAGGAACCGCCCATCGGTTGTTCCGCTGCGGCTTCTGCGTGGTCATGACCGATGTCGAGCATCCGACCGCCGTCCGGCGAACCGTTTCGTTCAGTTCCGCCATCAGTCAGCAGGAGATTGCGGTCGAGGGGGTCGTCGGGGTGGGCTACACTTTGGACTCGGCGGACTCCCTGGGGGCGTTTGACTGGGGTCACATTCCGGTCTTCGTTGATCCTGAATCTCAACTGGTGAAGCTGTGGAAACCGGATGTGCTGATCGACGGCCGGATTCTCAAGCGGAACCTCGATAACAGCATGCACGATGCTCCGCTGGTCATCGGGTACGGACCGGGGCTGGTGGCTGGCCGGGACGTACACTGCGTCGTGGAGACCAACCGGGGACACGATCTGGGACGGGTCATTACCGAGGGGGCTGCCGCTCCCGACACAGGAGTCCCTGGCGCAATCGGCGGACTGACCGCGGAGCGTGTCCTCCGGGCGCCGGCCGGCGGGACACTGCGGACGGAGAAGGACATAGGTGACCGGGTGGAAGCTGGCGATCGTGTCGGCGTGGTGCACGCCGAGAGCAGGTCCATTCCGCCAGAGCAGAACGAGCCGCGGCGCCACTCCCAGCCGACCAGGCCTCTGTATGCCGCAGCCTCCGGAATCATCCGCGGCCTCCTCTTGAGCGGTTCCCTTGTCGTTGCGGGGCAGAAGGTAGGGGATATTGATCCGCGCGGGGTCCGCTCCTTCTGTTTCACGCTGTCCGACAAGACCCGCACGATCAGCGGCGCAGCCTTGGAGATCATCATCTCCTCACTCAATCAAAGGCAGACAACGTGAGTCCCCTCCCGCCACTGACAGACTCGGTCACCGGTCTCCTCGGTCACGCGGAGAACCGTTATGTCTTCCTGATCGGCGGCGGCGGCAAGACCACGTTGATGTTCGCTCTCGCCCGGTCGCTTTGCCGAACCGGCAACACCGTCGTTACGACCACGAGCACCAGGATTCTCCGTCCTTCACCGGAGGATTCGCCCGCGGTTGTGGTGGATCAGGACCTCGCCCGGTTAGTTCCCCTCCTCCGCGATCGACTTCGAGACGCCGCCCACGTGACCGCAGCCCGCACCGCCCTCGCCGATGGCGAGAAACTGTCCGGATTCTCGGCGGACGAACTCGACCGGCTGCACGAGGCGCGGGTCGCGGACTATCTGCTCGTCGAGGCTGACGGCGCTGCGGGACGCTCGCTCAAAGCCCACCACGAGCACGAGCCGGTAGTCTCGCCCCGAGCTGACCTGGTGATCGCGGTGATCGGTATCGACTGCCTCGCCAAACCGATGACTGATGAACACGTGCATCGAGCCAGCCGTTTCGGTGGATTGCTCGGATGCGAGTTGGGCGCACCAATCACCGTCGATGACATCGCCCGCATCCTCTTCGCCCCTCGCGGGTATCTCCATACCGTTGGTCCACAAACGGAGGTCGCCGTCTTTATCAGCAAGGTGAAGTCATCCGAAGACCGCCGAAACGCCGAGCGTCTGGCCGGCGCCCTGTGTCTGTCCCCCACCCCTGGAAGGGATGGGGCACCCGCTGGCGCCCTGCAAGACCGAGACGACGCCGGTCGGATCACCCGGATCGCTGTCGGTGATCTGGTGGGATCGTCAGCGTTCCTGGAGATCCTCAACCACTCGCCGTAGGGTGATGCACACAGTAGGCCCAAAGGAAGATCGCGGCGCGTCTGTCCCCCACCCGAAACGAGGTGGAACGCAGAGACTCAGAGTCGGCAGAGAAGAGGGGGAAAACGTCAAAACGTCGGAATATTGTGAAGTGTGAATGTTGAAGCGGGCGTTATCTGCCTGGAGATTCGTCAGCAGGCCGGTTGGATCAACGAATGGGCAGCCCTTGCCCCGACGTCTTTTTTCTTCCAGAAGCCGCCAAGAAGCACAGAAGGCACAAGCCTCGAGGCTCTTGCGCCTTTTGAGCATCTTCGTGGCCAGTCTGTCCCCCACCTCGAGATCCGCCTGGAGGCGGATCAACGAGATGGGGCACCCTTGCCTCTTCGAACCGTAGCCGTAAGAGGGCGGAACGCAGTCGATGAACTCGAATCGGCACACTGCAACTGGGCTTGGCATAGCAAGACCGGGGGGGCCAGCAACCTCGTGTGACGCGACGCGGCACGAGGGCACCGCCCGGTTACCGAATCACGAGCCGTCTTCTGCGAAGCGGAAGTGGAGGATGCGGCTTAGGACCCGGCGGCGGTAGGCTTCGGTCGAACGGATGTCACTGATCGGCGAAATGTCCGGCTCCAGCAGTTCGAGTACTTCGTCCGGATCGGCAAAGCGACGGCCCTCTTCCAGAGCCCGCTCCAGAGTGCGGCAGCGACAGACGGTCGGCGCCACGCTGTTGGCCACCACGCGCCAACCATGGCCGTCATGCACCACCGCCACCCCCAGCTTGGATATCGCCAGCACGCGGCGCGCCGCCACCTTCTCGAACCACTCGACCCGGCGCGGACGACGCGGCAGGCGGATAGCCGTAATCAACTGGTCAGCTCGACGAACCGAGCGTTTGTAATCGAGGTAGTACTCATCCAGCGGGATCTCGCAGACTCCCTCACGCGACTGCAGGACAACCGTAGCGTCGTAGGCCATCATCACCACCACGCCGTCCGCCGCCGGCGAACCGTTGCCGATGTTGCCCGCCCACGTGCCCCGTGTTTGAATCTGGATGGCTCCGATCAACCTGGCTGACTCGGACAGCAGCGGAAACGCCTGGGTAACCTCCGACGACTCGATGACCTGCCAGTATGTGCTCAGTCCGCCGAGTTCGAGGCTGTCCTCGGTCAGACGCATCCGCCGCAACTCGCTCAGCCGCGACAGGTCCAGCAGACGGAGCCCATCCTTGTCCACACCATGCCAGCCCACGAACACATCCGTCCCCCCGGCGACGGGTGTCAGAGGCCTGTCAGCAGAAGCCAGCAGGTCGAGGGCTTCCGCCAGGCTGGTTGGCTGGATAACTTCCACCTCAGGCCTCCGCCTCGCGTCCCAGAACGCGATTCACCCCGGCAATAATCGCGTCGTATCCCGTACACCGGCACAGGTTCCCGCCCATCATCATGCGCAGTGGTACGCCCTCGAGCACCTCGGGGTGTTCGCTCAGCCAGCGCGTGGTCATCACCACTCCCGGCGTACAGGCCCCGCACTGGGCGGCGCCCGTTTCGTTTAGATCGTCCGCCAGCGAAGCGCCCGTCGACTCGACCGTTTCCACCGAGCGACCGGCCACCTGAAAGGCGGGCACCAGGCACGAAGCCACCGGCAGATCATCGAGCAGCACCGTGCAGGCGCCGCATTCACCCTCGCCGCATCCCTCCTTGGTGCCCGTACAGCCGCAATCGTAGCGCAGCACGTCGAGCAACCGGGCGTCGAGCGGCACCGCCTGGGTGACCTCCCGCCCATTGAGCGTGAATGACAATTCGATCTTATCCATCGGTCTCGCCCTCCAGGTGGGCCATCAACCGCTCCGGGGTCAGGGGAATCCGGCTGACGTTCGTGCCCAAAGCCTGACACACCGCGTTGACGATGGCGGGCGCCGGGCCGTCCATGGGCAGTTCGCCGATACCCTTGGCCCCGCCCGGACCGTACGGCAGGGGTTGCTCCTCGAAGAACACCCGAATCGGCGGCAGGTCGGCGCTGCTGGGAATGGTGTAGTTGCTCAACTGCGTGTTGGCCATAGCCCCGTCCTCGAGCACCACATCCTCGGTCAGCGCCCAGCCGATCCCCTGGGCAACACCCCCGCGAATCTGCCCCGCAGCCATTGTCGGGTTTACGACCTTGCCGACCTCCTGCAACGCTACGTAATCGCAGACGCGAACCATGTAGGTGCGCAGATCGACCTCGATGTCTGCGACGTGGACCGCCCAGGCAAAGCAGGAGTACGCATCGCCACGATACGTCGCCTCATCCCAGCGTATGTGCTTGGGGGCTTCATACTTGGCACGCCCGATCAACCGCTGGCTGGGGTTAGCTTTGTGCCACGCACGGATCGCTCCCGGCAGAGACGGACCGTCCACCCCAACGGTAGACGCCAGATCCCGGCAGGCCCGCTCGAGCAACTTGCCCACGATCATCGTGGTTCGGCTGGCGACCGTGGGGCCGCTGTTCGGCACGCGGGCTGTGTCCGGTTCAGCCACCACGATCTGGTCCTCGCTGAGTCCCAGGCTGTCCGCCGCGATCTGCATCAGGACGGTCTTGGCCCCCTGCCCCATCTCCGTATTGGCTGCCAGCACTTCCACTAAGCCATCCGCACGCCCCTCCACCCACAACTCGGACGCCAGCATGGTCTCCCCGCCGCCGGTGAAACCGGCTCCGTGCAGGAACACCGAGAACCCGATTCCTCGGCGGAGGTAGGGATGATCGCCATTGGTCCGGGCGTACTCGGCCCGGCGCTCGGCGTAGGACGCCCGCGCCAGCCCGCCGTCCATCAGGGCCACTAGATCGACACCATCGCGGCAGATCTGCCCGGTGGCCATGGTCTGCCCGTCCCGCAGCAGATTGCGGCGGCGTAACTCGACCGGATCCAGGGCGATCTGCTCGGCGATCACGTCCATGTGCCGTTCGATGGCAAATTCCGTTTGTGGCACGCCGAATCCGCGAAACGCCCCGTACGGCGACGAATTGGTCAGCCGGGCTTCTCCATGCACATGGATGTTCTCGCAGGAATAGGGACCGGTCGCGTGGATCACCCCGCGACTGAGCACGACCGGCGACATTGTGGAATACGCCCCCCCGTCGAGGATCGCCTCCACCTCCATAGCCAACAACCGCCCGTCGGCGTCCACCGCGGTGCGATGGCGCACCCAACCTGGATGCCGCTTCGTGGTGGCGGCCATGTCTTCGCCCCGGTCGTAAACGATCTTGACCGGTGCCCCCGACTTCTCCGCCAGCAGTCCCGCATGGATGGCCAGAATCGACGGATAGTCCTCCTTGCCCCCGAACGCCCCCCCGGTGGCGGACTGAATCACCCGCAGTTGCTCCTGCGGCCGACCAAAGAAGTGCGTCATCGCCTTGAGCACGAAGTACGGGCATTGCATGCTGCCCTGCACCACCAAGCGCCCGTCTTGCTGGTAGGCCAGCATCCCGTTGGTTTCCAGGTAGACGTGCTCCTGGGCACCCGTTCGGTACCGTCCTTCGATCACGTGAGCGGCGCGGGCGAACGCCGCCTCCAGAGCGCCCTTGCGGATGTCGATCCGCTTGAACACGTTGTCATCGCCGTACTGAATCAGCTCCGGAACCAGCTTCTGCCACGGATCGGTGATCGCGGGCAATGGTTCATACTCGATACGCACCGACTGCAAGCCGCGCCGCAGCGCCCGGGTCGAGCGGTGGGCGATCAGCACGACCGGCTCGTGCCGGTGGCGAAACTCCGACGCAACCAGCGCCGGTTGGTCCTTGTCGATATGCGCGACTTCGTTAGGCCCGGGAATATCCCGGTGATCGACGATCACGTACTCGTCCCAGTTGACGCTGGGATCGAAGTGAATGCGGGTGATTCTGCCTCGGGCTGCCGGAGCGCGCACCGTGCCTCCGTGCAAGACGCCGTCCAACCGGATGTCGTCGATGTATCGGGTGTCCCCTCGGAGCTTCTCGGGCCCCTCCACCCGCGGAATGTCCGAACCGATCCCCATCCTACGACTCCTCGAAGATCACGGTCGGAAGAGCATACCCGGGCAGGATGCCGGACGGAAGAGAGTGTTCGGGACGAGCTACATAGCGGGTGTGTAGGTACTCCTTCTGCTCGCGATCGTGTCGCGCAGACGGCGTTGCCGGTCGGGGCCAAGTCGGGCTACGCGCACGAGGCGACGGCCACCGGTACGGCAAGGCCGCGGTGCAGACGTTTCCCTGGTTGCACAGGCTCATTGCGAACATGAAGCGTATGATTCTCGGCACGTGCCGCCGAGTGTTCCCCAAGCATCTGGATGGGTACTTGGCGGGTCCAGGCCGAACCCAACTCGTACGTTCTCCTCCAGGCTGACTCAACGCACAACCGCGCCAAGAGAGAATCCGTCCGTCCTTGGCACGCGGTGGGTCAAACAGATACCGGCGTCTCCTCAGCCCTCTTCACGAATCGTCCAGCCCGCCATCCGGTACTCGGAAGACATCCACTTGGTTCGGGCGACGCCCGGCGCCGGAGGGCCCATGCGGGCAAAACGGGATGCCCCGACAGCTAGTCGATCTTGCGGAACGTGAACGTGCCCAGAGGCAACTGTTGCCCGCCGTCCTGGAACGGGTACCCCAGAATCACCTGAATCGGATCTTGCGGTACCGTGTCCTTATTCGCCTGCGGGTCACTTCATCGGTGTCGCGGGCTGGCCTCAACTGGGAGAGAGGCACGGAAACTGCGGTGAGCTTCAGACTCACATCCAAGAGTGAGGCTCAGCATCTGCGTCCCATGTCCGCTGCGGCTGAAAGCTGAAAGCTGACAGCTTCGGGAACATCGCTTAACATCCACCCCACTTACCACCCGCGTCGCTCCCACGGAGGCGTTTCATGAATCCGATCGCGATGGCGCTGCTGCTGACAGCCGGATGGGGCTTCTTCTTTGCGTATACTGCTCGGCGGCGGTGGCTGGCGATGACCGCGGGGGCGCCCGCCGCCCGCTTCGACCAGCTTGGCCGACGTTTCAACCTGATGGTGCGCTTCGCCCTCGGACAGTGGCGGATGCCGCGACATCGCCTGGCCGGCGTGGCCCACATCTTCATCTACGCCGGGGCCGCCATCATGCTCCTGCGCGGAGCGATGCTCTTCGCCCGCGGCTTCACGGTGAACGACCCGCACTTCGGTTTTTGGCTCTTCACCACCGGAGCGGACGGCACCGCCCTGGGGCACCTCTACGCGCTTACTAAGGACGTTCTCGTTGTTCTGGTGCTCGTCGGCTTGGCCGCCTTCTTCTACTACCGCGTGCTGAAGCGTCTGGACCGCATGACCCTCAACTTCGAGGGCATCCTGGTCCTTTGCATCCTCACCGGCTTGATGCTCACCGACGTGCTCTATGACGCCGCCGGCATGGCCCAACACGGCGGCGCCGAGTTCAACCCTTGGGAACCGCTCGGTTCGATCTTCGCCGCACCGCTCCGCGGCGCGTCCGCGAGCACCTTGACGTTCCTCCACCACCTCGGATTCTGGGGACACGTCAGCCTGATCCTCGGCTTCCTGAACTACCTCCCCCACTGCAAGCAGTTCCACGAGATCACCGCCTTCCCCAACGTCTTCTTCCAAGCGCTCGAACCAGCGGGACGATTGTCCAAGCTCGAAGACATCGAGGGCATGGTCGAGCGCGGCGAGACCCTCGGAGTCGCCCGCATAGAGCAGTTCTCCTGGAAGAGCATCCTGGACATGTACTCCTGCACCGAGTGCGGCCGGTGCAGCCACTCTTGCCCAGCCAACCGCACCGGCAAGCTCCTCTCCCCCAAGCTCGCCACCGTCGATCTGCGTAACTTCCTCTACCAGCACACCAGCGAGCTGATCGCCGCAAAGGGCAAGCAGAACGACGACACCGAACCCGCTCCCCACCAGGTCGAACTGATCGGCGAGGTGGTCAAACCCGAGGTCCTTTGGGCCTGTACCACCTGCCGGGCCTGCGAAGCTGAGTGCCCCGTCTTCATTACCTACGTGGACAAGTTCATCGATCTCCGGCGCTACCTCGTGCAGGAGAAGGGCGAGTTTCCCCACGACCTCCAGGTCGCCTTCCGCGGGCTGGAGAACTCCGGCAACCCCTGGGGCCTGCCCGCCGAAGACCGTCTCGCCTGGGCGGAGGGGATCGACGTACCGCTGATCGCGGACCAACCCGACGCCGAGTACCTCTGGTGGGTCGGATGCGCCCCGTCCTACGATGATCGTGCCAAGAAGGTGTCACGCGCCTTCGCCAGGCTACTGAACCACGTCGGCGTGAGCTACGCCGTACTCGGTCCCGAAGAGACCTGCAACGGCGACCCCGCGCGCCGCGCCGGTAACGAATTCCTCTTTCAGATCATGGCCCAGGCCAACGTCGAGTTGCTCAACGGCTACAAGGTCAGGAAGATCCTCACCGTCTGCCCCCACTGCTACAACACCCTGGCCCACGAGTATCCTGACTTCGGAGGCTGCTTCGAGGTCATCTCCCACACCACCTTCCTGGCTGAACTGCTCCGCGAAGGCCGCCTGCGCCCCACGAACCCGGTGAACCGGCGTATCGTCTACCACGATTCCTGCTACCTGGGCAGGTACAACGAAATCTACGAACCGCCGCGCGAATTGCTGGCTGCGATCCCCGGCGCCCAACTCGTCGAAGTCGAAGACTCCCGCGACCGGGGCATGTGTTGCGGAGCCGGTGGTGCCCAGATGTTCAAGGAGGAGGAGAAGGGCGAGAAACGCGTCAACATCCTCCGCACCGAGCAACTCCTTGAGGCTCAACCGCAGACCATCGCTTCCGCCTGCCCGTTCTGCATGCGGATGCTCTCTGACGGTCTGGGGATGAAGGACCAGGACGATCTGCCCCTGCAGGATGTGGCGGAGTTGCTGTGGGAGGCGGTCCACGAGGACGCGGCGGACAACCGCCACACGTAGCCCGAAGCTCACACACCCAACCAGTTCGCCCCTCGCCCCTGGACGACGCCAGCTGATCGACGTCGGCCTTTGCGGCAGGTTCATGTGCGCCATGTCCGCAAGAGTACCGGCAAGATGGTGTAATCCCTGACCTGGGTCCGCGTTAAAGTGAGATTTTATTGAACGTTGAATCGGCGAGATCAGGCTGCTACATTCAGTGGCAGAGTACGGATCGTCTCACCGATAAGTATTGTACGCTGTACTCAGGTACCGGTGAGGTCGATCCACGAGCTTCGTTCGCACCTCTGTTGGGGTGGCACGACCTCCGGGAAGCCGACGAATGACCGGGATACCCTCAGACATCGCGGGTTCAGCACTTCAAGCCGGATACGCTCAGCGAGCCGCCGCGCGTGTGGCGGATGGCGCCCGGGCCGGGCAGGCCCAGGCGACCGAGCGGCAACTCAAGGCTGCGAGTGAGGCGGCTGGGAGTGTCGAGACCACCGACGACGACGAGCGGGTGTACGCCGATGCGGAGGGCGCTGGTGGTCAAGGGCGCATGTTCAGCGAGGAAGCGGAGCAGGCTGAGCTGGATGGCGATCCGACCGAGTCACCGGGTGAGACTGATGAGACGAGTCACCTGGATATCCAAGCCTGACGGGCAGCTTCCAACAGTGCTGCCGTTAACGGGAGAGTTAGGGTGTGGCCTGGTCGTTTACGCGGCTGGGCCTCTTCTTTGGTCCCGGCGGCGGGATTGCGACTCTGGAGACGGAGCAGCTCCTCGTGCGAGTCTTGACTCTGTGGACCCTGAGCTTATACTGGAGGCTGGTTTGGGGTAATGCTTGCGCGCGGCGCCTGCCGAAATACCATGCGCGAGCGGATGCACGCTGGATGGCGAGAGGCTACGACGCTCCGGGGTGTCCTGGGAGCCTCTCTTCGCCACACCCTCGTCAACAGCGCCCTGAGTACCCGAACCACTGGAGGCAGCCATGTCAGACACGCCTTCCACACCCGACGTAGATTCTGGCAGCGTGAGCGTCGCCGAGGTGATCGACGAGCGAAAGCATGCCCTCGACAGCATCGAGGAGCGTCGCCGCTGGCCTCGATCAGTGCTGGGGGAAACCGCCACGCTGCGAGCCCTGTCCGGTGCGGAGATTCCGGCCCGTCCGGTGGACAACCTCAGCGAGGGTGGTCTGCACCTGACCGCACCGATCGGGTTCGGCATGGCGGTCGGACAACGCTACGAGGTCCTGTTGGGGCAGCCTGACACGGGGAACGATCCGCTGGCTGGAGAGGTGTGCTACGCCACGGTCGTTCGCACCAGGATCGTGCTCGACAGCAGCGGGGATGGGGACCGACTGGGAGTCGGCATGTGTTTCGACGCTCCAATCGCCCTGTAACCGCCCAAGCGCAACCCTTCTGCCGCACCTTACGGCCAACCGACACCCCTGAAGCACCGATTCCGCGCAGCCGCCTGAGGCGCAGTGTGCGCCGGGTCCGCGGAGATGGATGAAGCGAACCCGCGTACGGTTTTCGGCATCAGGATCGGCGGCGAGACAGCCTGGGGGCGATCTGCCTCACTTTAGGGGTTGAATTCTGCGCGATCCTGCGATATACGAAGGCCGTTGGTGCGGGAGTGCGTGCTGGTTCCCGGCGCCGCGGTCGCCTCTGGCGGCGGCGGGCTGGTGGACCTGGGAGTCCAGTGCGGAGTTCTGCTCTTCGGTCCCCGGTGGGAGGGCGGATGAGCCGAACCGTGTGTTGCACACCTGATCATTGCTCGCCTGCGTTCGCGAGGTCACGCGGATAGGAGTCTGGTCTTGAGTACTCTGACGAAGATCTTTGTCGTCCTGGTCACGGTTTTCAGCATCGCCTTCACGATGTCCACGATATCATTCGTGGCTCGGACGAACGATTGGAAGGCACTGGCGGAGGCCTACCGGGCAGAGCGCAACATCGTCGAAACCAACATGGTCAGCCAAAGCGCCGCCCACGCAGCGGAGAAGGCCAGCTGGCTCGACGCCCGCAAGGGGCACCTTCGGCAGGTGGCGTCCCTCGAAGCCGACCTGCAGGTCCTGCGACAGGAGCTTCAGGAGGCGTCCGGCGGTCTTGGCCGGGTTGAACTCGAGAAGAAAGAGGCGACCGCCCTGGCCCGAGGACTCCGGGGGCTGCTCCAGGTGGAGAGCGAACACCGCAACGCGGCGGAATCCCAGCGCAAGTTCTTTCAGGAACGCAACATCGAACTGGAAACGCGCAACCTGGATTTGAAAGAACGCGTGGACGAGCTCAGCGCCCAGAAACTGGTCCTGGTCGAGCAGCAACGCCAGTTCGAGCAGCAGATCAACATCCTGCAAGAGGAGAAACGGAAGCTCTCCTCCGGCAGCCGGCGAGCGGCGGTCGGGCAGTTCGAGGTGGGTGGCGCCGATGAGGTGATTCCTGTCGAACCGGTGGCTGCCACGCCGATCCGCGGTCGGCTGCTGAAGATCGACGGCGATCTGGCCATGGTCAGCGTCGGTTCGGCGGACGGAGTGCAAGAGAATATGACCTTCGTCATCTACCGGGGGCAGGAATACGTCGGCGACCTGCGAATCACCGACGTCGAGCCGGACCGTTCCGCGGGGAAGATCGTCCGCTCTCGGAGCACGCCGCGGGTGGATGATTCGGTGGCAGATGAGGCCCGGTTCGGGATGGCAGGGTAGAGCAACCTGCGGAGTCCAGGACGCCGGCGAGCAGACCCCGGCGGGTAAGCGGAGCAACGACCCATGAGCGAAGGCGGTCCCACACCAGCCCAGCCTGATAGCGACGTGTACACGATCCTGCTGATCATCGCAGGTGCGTTCCTGGCCGTGGCAACGGCATTCTTGTTGATGCGCTCGCAGCAGTTATTCGGTTACTGGCTTCCGCTGGGGCTCTGACGGGGTTCCTCCTCACTTTAGCCGGCGGGTCCTTCATCTCCAGCCGGAGAGTCGGTACACTAGGTTTCTGGTTGACGCGCGCCCCGGCCTGGGTCGGTTCAGCCAGTTGAAAGGACAGCGTACCGTGATCTTCGACTCACTGCTCGGCATGTTCAGCGTAGACATGGGGATCGACCTGGGAACCTGCAATACGCTGGTTTGCGTGAAGGGTGAGGGCGTCGTCCTGAACGAGCCGTCGGTGGTCGCGGTCAAGAAGGGCACCAATCGCGTACTGGACAGTGGCAACGCGGTCGGACTGGTCGCCAAGGACATGCTCGGAAAGACCCCCGGTTCCATCTCCGCGATTCGACCGCTCAAAGATGGCGTCATCGCAGATTTCGACATCACCGAAGCCATGTTGGGCTACTTCATCCGCAAGGTCCACGGACGCCGCAATTTCTTCAAGCCTCGAGTGGTCATTGCCATCCCCTCCGGAATCACCGCGGTCGAAAAGCGCGCCGTGTACAACTCCGCCGAACGGGCGGGGGCTCGACGGGTCTATCTCGTGGAAGAGCCGATGGCGGCGGGGATTGGTGCGGGGCTGCCCATTGCGGAAGCCACCGCCTCGATGGTCGTGGACATCGGCGGCGGAACAACCGAGGTGGCCATCATGTCCCTGGCGGACATCGCGGTCTGCGAATCGGTGCGCGTCGCCGGCGATGAGATGGACGAATCCATCATCAACCACATGCGCCGCACCTACAACCTCATGATCGGCCTGCAAACCGCCGAACGAATCAAACTCGAAATCGGGTCGATATACGACGACGGTAACGAATCGACCTGTGAAGTCCGCGGTCGGGACCTGATCAGCGGGCTGCCGCGACAGAGCATGGTCACCGCTTCGGAGATCCGCGAGGCGTTGCGCGAGCCCGTGGGGCAGATTATCGAGTGCGTAACGCGCACGCTCGAACGGGCTGAGCCCGAACTCTCCGCGGACCTGGTGGAGAACGGGATCCATCTGGCGGGTGGCGGAGCCCTCTTGCGCGGTCTGGATCAGGTGCTGGCGGAAGCCACCGGACTGGGGGTGACCCTGGTGGACGACCCCATGAGCTGCGTGGCCCGGGGCACCAGCGTCTACCTCGAGCACCTTGCCATCTGGAAAGACACAATGGAGTCAGACGACGACGACCGTTGAGCGCCCTCCTTCGGGTAGCGTGCGGTGGCCCGGATCTGACCGTTTGGTAATCGACCGGTGCCTGCCGGTAGTCCGGCAGACACTGTTTCTTGAGGCATACGATGTCCAGCCGTCGTAGGCGCAGTAGAATCACTCGCAGGCGCGTCTTTGTGGGCCTGCTCTTCTGTTCGGCGGTGGGTCTGCTGCTGCCCCAACAGTTCACCGCGCGGTTGGCGAGCCTGTTCCAGATCGTAGTTCCGTTTCAGGAGGCGGCGAACCGCGGGATCAACGCGGTGGACGCTGCTCTGGCGGAGGAGCCGGAGCTGTCCGCCGCTGAGGCTGAGCATCTCCTGACGGAAAACGCGGCGCTGCGGCATTCGGTGGCGTCGCTGCGGGCAAACTCGCAGGTTTTGGCCCAAGCCAACCAGGAACTGACCGGCGTGCGGGCGCACGGCCTACCCGGCCGACTGATCCCCGCGCACGTCGTCACCCCGGATGCTCTGGTTTGGCGTGAGTCGCTGCTCGTTGACGCCGGATCCCTGCGCGGGGTCCGGCGCTTGGCTGCGGTGGCGTCGAACCATTTCGCGGTGGGTGTCGGAGCCGAGCAAGGGGTTCGCAACGGGCAGGCGGTCTTGGCTGCGGAGGTATTCGTCGGTAGTGTCGACTACGCCGCAACGCACACCGCCCGGGTCCGGCTGGTCTCCGATCCGTCCACGCGCATGCCCGTGCAGATCGCCCGCGAGTGGGGCGATTCAATGGCACCGCTTGATGCGGAGTTGTTCTGGTTAGTGGGCGCCGGTGGGCGCCGGGCACGGGTCATCGACGTGGACCATCAGTATGTGCGCGACGGCGGGATCGCGGTAGATGACGACGTCCTGACGGTCAGCGACCCGGATCGGTTGCCCGTCCCGCTGGTCATCGGACGAATCACCGAGATCAGGCACGCCCCAGGCAATCCCCTGCTGCGAACCCTCGAGGTGGAGCTGGCTTTGGACCCGGACACGCTCCGCCGGGTGTACGTGGTGGACGTGCTGGGCGAATGACCCCGGTTGACGCGGGCACGCGTTTCTCCGACGATAGAAGCGGGGGGAGTAGAGTCCGGATGCGGAATCGCCGGTCGGTGCTACTGTTGACGAGGTAGCCGACCGGCTCAACGCTTGTGGAGATCACTTGATGGCCAACTATCTGGTGACGGGTGGAGCAGGGTTCATCGGACATCATCTGGTGGATCGGCTGGTGGCGGACGGCCACTCCGTACGGGTACTGGACAACTTCATCACCGGCAAGCGAACGAACCTGGACGCCATCCGGCAGGGTTTCGAGTTGCTGGAGGGCGATTTTCGCGATCCGGAGGTATGCCGCCGGGCGTGCGCGGACATCGAGGTGATCTTCCACATCGGAGCCCTACCCTCGGTGCCGAACTCAATCGCCGATCCCCAAGCCAGCCACGACTGCAACATGAACGGGACGTTCAACATGTTGCAGGCGGCGGTGCGGTGCAAGTGCCGTCGCTTGGTCTATGCGGCGAGCAGTTCAGCCTATGGCGACATCGATGTGTCACCCAAAGTGGAAACGCTGAAACCGGAACCGAAGAGCCCCTACGCGGTGCAGAAGCTGGCCGGCGAGTTGTACGCCCGCTCGTTCTATGAGTGCTTCGGGCTGGAAACGCTCGCGCTGCGGTACTTCAACGTGTTCGGTCCGCGGCAGGACCCGGCCAGCCAGTACGCCGCCGCGATCCCCGCGTTCGTCACGGCAATCCTCGGCGACCGCCCCCCTACGATTTACGGAGACGGCGAGCAGACTCGCGATTTCACCTACATCGACAACGTGGTCCAGGCTAACGTGCTGGCGGCCCAGGCGGAGCGGACCCGTGGCGAAGCGGTTAACGCCGCCTGCGGTGCGTCGATCAGCCTCAATGCCATAGTGGGAATGATCAACCAAGCGCTGGGTAAGGACGTCAAACCGGTCTACGCCGATTGGCGCCCGGGCGATGTCCGCGACTCGCTGGCGGACAATCGGAAGGCCAAAGCGCTGATCGGGTACGAACCTCTGGTCGAATTCGCCGACGGCTTATCCCGGACTATTGCGTTCTATCAATCGGCGGCGAAGGACGCCTCCTGACCCAGCCCGGAGTTGCTGAATCCGTCCTCGCCCCGGGTGTGTGTCTTGGAATCAGATCCATTCGGCTTGTCGGGCGGTTTCGATGGACTGCTCGGGACCGGTCCATTGAAGTGACTCGCGAACACGGCGAAGTCGTCAAGGTCCACGTCCCGGTCACAATCGAAGTTGAGCGGCTGACAACCGGCCGGCGGAGCTCCCAGCGAGCCCCCGGTGAAGCAGGCCTGGAAGAATGCGAAATCGGCGAAGTCCGTTCTTCCGTCGGTGTTGAAGTCACCATCTCCAGCGCACTCGCAGATCTCGGCGGGCGGCGCGTAGAGGGTCCAGGAATCGATCGTGCCCTCGTCGAGTCGTTCGAGGTCGGCCACGTTGAGGGTCCAGGTTCCGTGGATGTCCTCGCCGTCAAACGCGGCGAGCGAATCGTCGGGGCTGAACGTGCCCACGACCATCGGGCCGCCACTGTCGTAGTCTTCGATGGCGACGAAAGCGGCGTCGTCGAGGATGATATCGAAGCCGTCGTTGTTGTACCCCACCGCTCGCGACGGAGCCCCGGGGCGGTCGAGCAGTGTGATCGTGGTGCCATCGTGGCTCAGGGTGACCTTGAGATCACCGTTCCAGGTGTGGGTCAGATGCAGGCCTACCTTCAATCCTGAAGTGACGAAATGGTCCGGAACGACGAAGACCTGGTCAACCCCGGTGGGGTTTTCGTCGGGAATGGAGACTCCCGCGGGGATGGGGTAGACCAAGGTGCCCCCCGGGACATCGGTGATACTCATGTCGTAGGTATTACGCACGTCACTCTGCAGGAAGACGCGTACGTAGTAGTCGTCACTCGGGCCGGCCGGAAGCAGGATGGACTCGGTGTCTCCTTGTCCCGTTGACCCGTCGATGGGAGGGCCGCCGCAATCCGCGTACAGCTCTACGTTGATGTCTCCGAAGGCGTCAACGAAGTCAAGCCGGATCTCGACAGGCCCGCAGGTAGATGATCTGACCAGGTACCAGTCGTCGTCAGCGTACTTGACGACCAGGTCGGGGTAGAACGAAGCCGCCACCTCCGCCGCGTCGTTGCAGGAGTCATTGTCCTCGAAGATGTCGTCGCTCCCTGCCTGAATCCATGAGGTGATCTTGGGGTAGAGATAGCGAAACGCATAGTAGTCGTCATAGGCCAGGTCGAGGCACGAGGACGGTCCACCGACCAGAAGGCCCACCAGCAGTTGAGAGGCCTCCAGGTAGGCACCAGCCCCGGAAGAGCCGTCCTCAGTAGCCCCGTCGTACCAGTTCATTCGAATGAACCCGGTGGAGGACGCGGTGTCCTTCTGGGCATAGCTGATGCGCTTGAAGGCACTGTCGGGGTGGTGGATGGAGGCGCAATTGGTCCCGTCGGCAATCGTCGTCGTATCCCACCCCGACCAGGTGTAGGATCCCGGCGGGAGTTCGCCCCGAACCATGAGCAGAGCATAGTCCTCGTCCCAATGAGGGTACTCGCTGGACGCCAGCAGGTCAGCCCCGACGCTGCTGGGGACACTGAGCAAGTTGGGGACATTGCCGTCGCAGTAGTCGGTCTGGTACTTCCAGTAGAAGATCATGGACTCCGCCGCGAGCTGGTTCTCCACGCAGTGCCCCGCCGTCACCAGATAGGGCGTAAGATCACCGGATATCGAATTGAGCAATACGCCGGTGCAGGCCAGGCTGTCTTCCTCCCCGACGAAGGTCAAACCGGCCGTCGCGCTGGCCAGGTCAACCCATTCGGTGGCGCACATGACATCGTTGTGGCAATCACCCTCGCGCTGCGGTGGCAACGTCTCCAGCGGGCTGCGGTAGATGTGCTGAAGGCCGTCGAGGACGAAAGGCAGCACTATCGGGGGGACAGCGTGCAGTGGCGCACAGTACTCGACGTAGGCTGTATCGCCCGTCAGCACCGCGCTCCAGAATCCTCCGTGGCGAAACGGACCTCGCGCAACGTACGGACCGTCAACGCGGCCGGGATCCGCACCCGCGGCGATGCGCAGCTCGCCCCCAGGGGGGATGGCGCATTCGGAGACCTGAAGACGCAAGGCCACCGCCTGCTCGGAGACTATCGCCAGGGTCCACACATACCGCCCATCGGGCAGCACGCTCCACACGCCCTCTGCGCCGTTGATCTCCAACGATCGCCCCACGCCAATCCGCGGCGCCCGGTGCGGGGGGGGATCGGATCGATCCTCGCGACGTAACTCTTCGAGATCCATCGGCTCGAGCGCGATAATCGATCCAAACGGCGGATCAGCCGGAACGTCCATCAGGCTGCGCAGGGACTCCGAGGGCTCGGATGTGGAACTCACCGTCCCGAACGCGCTGAAGGACTGGACGGTGGGAGACGCGGTCTGATCGTGCTTGGAACTCGGCGGCGCCGCCCGAACCTGCGTTCCCGTCAAGCCGCAGATCAGCACACCCGCCACCACGAGAATGACTCCGCCGCGCAACCGGGGAGGCGTAGACCCTCCCTGTTCCCGGGGGCGATCGCCTCGAGAATCGAACGTCGATTCGAGAGTGTGTCTGTTCACGGACATCGATACTGCCACTGACGCCATGGGAGACTGCACCTTCGGCGCGGAAGCGCATCCACCTGCTCTGCAACTGGGGGGTTCTCCCCCCGAGCACAACGGCGAGTCGTCGGGGCGTTCCGCCGTCGGACCGGTCACTCCGCCCGCATGTTCATTCTCGCAATCACCCGCACCTATCTCAAGGACTGACTGCCAAAAACACGGAGTCACCCACGATTCAGTCACATAATCGGCGCCTTGGCCTCACCTCCCATCGCTCGCGTACAGTCCCGCCATCCGTATTTCAGTTCGACGTTAACGCTGCCGTCTGCGAAGGAGCGGCGGGTGTGCGCGGAGGGTGGGGTTGCGGGGTTGCGGGCGGGTCCGTACGGTATCGTCGGAGGCCGGTCGTGACCCCGGGAGGGGGCCGCGCTCCGGGCGATAAGCCTGGGATACGATCGCCTGGCCGACTGCAAGAACGGCCAGCGGAGCCTCGGGAACCACGATCCGTGGGTATGATTAGGGACCCTAAACGTCCCATCCTCACGGACCGAGCCACGCCCTTGCGGCGCGACTGGCGTTGCCGGCGAAGTTGCAGCTGCTCTGGCGGAACCGCTCGACCCGGGCTCCGCGCCAGCGATGCCGGGGGCAGGGCGTCGATGGTTCTGTAAGAAGTTGTGGCGATGATGCCGAAGAGTGAACGAACCGCAGCGGACGAAAGGTGGATGCGATGAAGGTGTTGGTTACCGGCGGAGCGGGTTACGTCGGAAGTCACTGCGCCAGAGCGCTCTGTGATGCCGGTCACGAGGTCGTGGTGTATGACGATCTCCGGGCAGGGCACCGGGCAGCGGTGGATGCCCGGGCAACGTTGGTGGAAGCCGACCTCGCGGACAGCGCTACGCTCAACGCTACGTTCGCATCCGGCGGGTTTGAGGGGGTCATGCATTTCGCGGCATCACTGGACGTCGCGGAGTCGGTACGGTTGCCCTTGGCGTATTACGAGAACAACGTGGTCAACACCATACGTCTACTACGGACCATGGAGCAGCATGGGGTCAGGCGGCTGGTGTTCAGCTCAACCTGCGCAACCTACGGGGTACCGGAATCGGTTCCGATCACGGAAGGAATGCTCCAGGATCCGATCAATCCGTACGGACATACCAAGCTGGCGATAGAGTGGGCGTTGCGGGATTCGGCGACCGCATGGGACCTGGGGGCGTGCGCGCTACGCTATTTCAACGCTGCCGGTGCCGCAGCCGACGGCACGATGGGTGAAGATCACGACCCCGAACCGCACTTGATTCCGATCGTGCTCCAGGTGGCTATGGGGCGGCGGGACAAGGTGTTCATGTTCGGGGTGGACTACCCCACCCGAGATGGGACTTGCGTGCGCGACTACATCCACGTAGAGGACTTGGCTTCGGCCCACCTGCTAGCCTTGGAATCCCAGAAGCCGGGCGTGTTTCGGCGTTTCAATGTGGGCACCGGCCGGGGAACCAGCGTGAAAGACCTCATCGACGCTGCTCGCTCGGTCACCGGACACGCGATACCCGCGGAACCGGCGCCGCGTCGTCCGGGGGATCCGCCGGAGCTCTACGCAGACCCCAGTGAAATCGCATCCGGATTGGGCTGGAAACCGAAGTACACCGACATCCGAGAGGTGGTGGAAACCGCCTGGGAATGGCATCGCTCACACCCGCAGGGTTATGGCGAGGGTTGACGCGTAGTCTCCGGGTCGGGCTGACGATTGAAAACGGCCTGCGGAATCCGCAGGCCGTTTCGCATGACTTCGGTTATATTACCCTGGTGCTACTTCTGCTTGGCACAGCAGGGCTTGGTGCAGTTGGGTCCGCACTTCTTGGCGGTCTTCTTGCCGCACGGCTTGGAGCACGGCTTGTCACATTTCTTGCCGGCAGCAGCTGGCTTGCACGACTTGGCGCACTTGCCAGCGCACTTGCCGTCGCATTTCGTGGCACACTTGGCCTGGTCGCACGGCCCCTTGCAGCCCTTGTTCTGCGAGCAACCCGCCGTGACCATCAGGCACATGGCCATAACGAAACAGACCGCGGTGGCGCCGCGCAGCAGCTTCATGATAACTCGACGATTCCTCATTGCGCTGGACTCCTTTTCAAGCAATATCCAAACGTATCCCGGTTCCGACCCCAGACCGGTCATGCCCTCCAGGGCGACACGGCCGAGAGTGCGGGACTTTACCCGCTCCATGCAGCCCTGACCAGCCCGCGGGCCGTTAGCCGGATCGCGTACGATCGACGGATTTCGACAGGGTATCGTTTCCGAGCAGCGCGCCGAGGATGCAGATCACGACGCAGAAATGCCGTTCTTGGTCGCCTGCCCCTCCTCGCCCGACAAGTCTCACTTTAACCGCGTGGGCCGCGCAGGCCGATAACCCGCCAGGGCGTGCCCCACGGGGCCCGCTGAAGACGCACCAAAATCGTGGAATTAGGGCGGAATCGCCTTGTTTTCGGTATGGGGAAGGAGTACCATGGGGTCTGGAAAGAGGCGTCACACCTGTCCAAATATCATCGTGATGTCTCGGTTCTCCGGGAGGTAGAGAGTGCGTTGCTTGAGTTTTGTGGCGCGGTCCGGTTGGTGTCCGGGCCCGTCGGGCACAATCTACTTTCGAGGAGGACGTGAAAAATGAGGTACTTGGCAATTCTTCTGGTAGTCGGCTTCATGGCAAGCGCGGCCGACGCTACGCTGTATTGGGCTGACGATTTCAGCTACGATGACGGCGGACTGACCGACTACGACGGAGCTGGCGGCGGAACTGGGGACGACGTCTCTGGAGGCCTTTGGACCACGTATAGTGGTGCCACCTATCCTGGCGGCATCGATGTGAGCGGCGGCAAGGCCCTTCTCAGGCAGGGCAACCCGGCCAGTGAAGATGCCGAAAGGCTGACGGGCACCAGCCTGGCTGCTGGCGAGACCATCTATGCGAGCTTCGAGTTCTCAGTGGAGGACCTGCGGGGCGGTGTGGAGAGCTTCGACGGCGACCAGAGCTACTTCGTTCACTTCGATGGTTACAGAACCCGCGTTCATCTTCGTGATGCCGTCGGCGGCGGGGGTGGTTTCACACTCGGTTTGTCGGGCGGATCAGGCGAACCGCCTGCTATCTGGGCAACGGATCTTGCGTTCGACACGCCGTATCTTGGCATCATTTCCTACGAGTTTGATACTGGGGTCTCCAAGCTCTGGGTTGATCCGACGACTGAGCTGAGCACCAGCATCACTGACACGGGTTCGGACTCGGGTGGTGTGGACTCGCTTTGCCTCCGTCAGGATTACGTCAGTGCGGGCGATCACGGCGTGGTCTCCATTGACTCTGCGGCGACTGGATCGACCTTTGCGGACGTCATTCCCGAGCCAGCCAGCTTGGCGCTAATGGCGATGGGTGCTATGACGCTCCTGCGTCGTCGGCGCTAGTCGGCATCGCGCGAGTTCTGAGTTTACGAACCAGGCAGGTCGGTCACTGGTAGGTGACCGACCTGCCTTCTTCTTGCGCTCTCCAGGCGTGGGAACGAAGCCCGGAATCGGGCTGGTTGGCTGAGACGAAGCCGGCGCTCCAGGCCACCGGTCGGGACGGCGACAGAGCTGGGCTGACAATGGCCGCGCAGCGCACGACCGGGCGTTTTCCTTCCTCCTTGCGTCAGCGAGATGCCGCCGCCACCCGCGAACGGCAGCGCAGCGGAAGCCAGTTGCTCCGCGCGGCGTGGCTCTCGGGCGGTGTTACAGACTTGTTACTCGTGAATGCTGGGCCGGGACTGTGATGCAGGTGTCTCCGGCTCGCCGCAGAATGGCGGCAGGCGGAGGGCTTATCCGGGCAGCGCATACGACCGATGTGTAGCCTGCACCTTGCGCGTCGGGAGAGCGCAGAGGCTAAGTTGCGCGCGCGTTGCGCCCTCGCGGTTGTATCACCACGCCAGACTCCGTAAGAATCGTGGTGAGGGAGGGGCGAGCACGGGATGAATCAGAGTTGGAATCGGACCGATACCGGGGAGTCTAGCATGAGCTGTTGTGTGTTGAACGTCGTGTCCCGCCAAGTTCTGGCGGGGCTGGTTGCGAGTGTGTGTCTGAGTACCTTCGCCGTGTCGCCCGCCTGGGCTCAGCCGTCGAAGGACGCTCCGGCGCCATCGACAGAGAAGCGCTCGGACCCCGCTCCGCCGCAGGACTCGCCGGGCAAGCCACCTGCGCCGCTGCCCGCGCCGGATGGCACCGTGGCGGACGAAGCCGTCACCGGCCCGCGGGCTACGATTGCCGCCCCGCACAAAGACTTCGGCGAACTCTGGGAGGGGGTCGAGCTGACCCATTCGTTCCTGGTACAGAATACCGGCGATGCCAAGCTCGAAATCCTGCGAGTCAAGGCGTCCTGCGGATGTACGTCGACCGGCTACGACAAACAGGTCGATCCCGGAGCCTCCGGGAAGGTCAACGTCAAGCTCAAGACCAAGAACTTCAACGGGAAGTTCGCCAAGACGGTTACCGTCACCACCAACGATCCGAACAACTCCACGATCCGCCTCAAACTCTCCGGGGTCGCCAAGCAGAAGGTCTCGGTCGAACCGCGAACCGCCGCCTTCACCCAGGTGCAACCGGACCAGGTGCTCAACCGGGCGGTGCAGATCACCAACAACAGCGATGAACCGATGACCCTGACCCTCGACGAGGGGAAGACCGGTCCGTTCAGCGCCGTCTTGAAGGAGATCGAGCCAGGCCAGAAGTACACCCTGGACATCACCGGCAACCCGCCCTACAAGCCGAAACTCAACCGGGCGACGTTCCATCTGAAGACCAACCTGGCTGCGAAACCGAAGCTCACCATACCCTGCTCCGCCTACGTCCCGCCGCGCCTGGAGCTTCGCCCGGCGAAGATCCAGTTGCGCACGGCGCAGAATCGCCAAATCACCCGAACGGTGCGCCTGATCAACAGCGGACCGACCGACATCCAGGTCAAAGACCTCACCGTGGACGACTCCAATGTCACCGCCACCTTGCGCGAGCAGAAGCCCGGACGCGACTATGCCATCGAGCTCACCTTCCCCAAGGGTTACATGCCTCCAGAAAAGGGCACCCAGGTGGTGGTCGCCACTGACGACGCCAAGATTCCCCAGATGGTTCTACCCATCACCAAGATCGCTCCGCGCAAGCCACGCCCCAAACCCGGCGAGAAACTGGTCGGAAAGCCAGCTCCCAAGATTGAGCTGGAGACGGTCTCGGGACAGAAGATCGCCATAGGCGAACCGGGGGACGATGTACTCGTGCTGGAGTTCTATGTGTCGTGGTGCGGCTTCTGCAAGCGGTCGTTGCCCAATGTCGAAGCGATCCATCAGAAGTACAAGGGTAAGGGCGTTCGCGTGCTGGCGCTTAACGAGGACGTACGCACGGGCAAACGCGGTCGCACGGTCGAGAAGATCACCGAACACTTCGAGGGCCTCAACCTGACCATGGAGCGCATCCTCGATCCGGACAAGAAAGCCGGCAACCTCTACTTTGCCCAAAGCTATCCGGCGATGTACCTGATCGGCAAGAACGGAGTGGTGGAGGCGGCCCACTTCGGGGCCAAGCGCAATCTGGTCGATCTAGTCTCCAAGGACCTCGATAAACTCCTGGCGGGCGAATCGCTGCAAGCTGCAAGACCGGCGGTGACGAAGATCACCAGCGAGTGAAGTGATCGTCCGCAGTAAACCACCGGTCCGCCCGGGGCAAGCTCTGCCACTGGCGGTCGTCCCTGGCGGCGCTCAGGATGGTCGTCCCCCCGCGACACGGACGTCCCCCCAACCGGAGCCTGCGCCAGAGGCTTACGGCTCGCCAATGACCGCTGGGCGGGGCACAGCCTCACCCGGCGCTGGCCAGAGCACCCACGCTAGGCACGTCGAACGTCCCGGCGCTTTGCTCTACGCGGCGACCTCCCACGGGGAGATTCCCGCAGCGCCCTCTCGAAG
>JAAEQG010000881.1 GCA_024231775.1 bacterium | reverse complement strand
GCCAGGTGGACGTCTCCGGTTCCACGCACGGCCACCGCCTTGATCTTCTTGTCCCCCATGATGGCCCCACCGCCCAGACGGCTGGCGCTGGAACGACCCTGCTCGATGGAGGCTACGGAGCAGCGGTTCTCGCCGGCCGGGCCGATCGCCGCCACCTGGGCGTTCGGCTCGTTCAGCTCGTCGCGAATCAGGTCCTGCACCTCCAGCGACCCCTTGCCCTTGAGGTGACCGGCATCGCGGATCTCCACCGTGTCGTCGTTGACCCAGAGGTAGACCAAGTCCGGCGACTTGTTGCTGAGAATGATCTTGTCGTAGCCGGCGTGCTTCAGCTCCGTCGCCCAGAAACCGCCCATCATCGTGAAGCCCAGCAACTCCGTCTGGGGCGAGATGAAGCTGATCGCGGTGCGATTGGCGCCGAAGGCCGGCGTGCCGCAGAACAATCCGGTGCTGAAGATCAGGATGTTCTCGTCATCGAAGGGCTGGACCTCGGGCGGAACCCGGTCCCAGT
>JAAEQG010000880.1 GCA_024231775.1 bacterium | reverse complement strand
TCCGACCCTGCCCGACGGCGGCGAGCCCGTCCATGATGTCCGCGGTCTCCTGGGAGCCAAGCGATATCTGAAGGTGGTCCGATCGTTCCTGAACTAAGGGCTCGCGAAGAAATAACTTCACATGGATCGTGCTGGGAGCGCCGGCTTCCAGCACGATAAAGGGCCACGTCCGGGTCAGCCGGCGCCTTCATGGACAGATGGCTCCGCCCAGGTCACACGGCATGCGCCTCGACAGGCGTCACGCGAATCGCAGGCGACCGTTGCCTGGTCTGCCAAAGATCGTAGGCGCTCTGCAGCGGCAACCAGTGCGCGGCGTTCGGCTTGCCAAACGTCATCTCGAGCCGCAACGCCATCCGGAGTGATCGCACCCCGAGCGTTGAGCACTTTGGACAGCGTCTTGCGGCTTACGCCCTGATTTGATAAGCGTCCGGCCCCTTAAAGGGGGGCACCTTAAAGCAGGGCACCTTAAAGCAGGGCAGTAGGGAGCTATCTCCCCGCGATGGTATTCGTCGGGGATCCCGCTCCCCCGACGCCACCGCCGCCGCCCACCCGCGAGGTCACGGAGCTGAAGCCGGGGATCGTGGAACGG
>JAAEQG010000879.1 GCA_024231775.1 bacterium | reverse complement strand
CTCATCGACCGAGTCGGCAACGTCGAAGACCATTACTTCGACGAGGGGCACCGACTGGTCATGAAGAGGCGCTACCACGCCGCCCGCAATGGAAGCGGGTATTCCGAGACCCGCAGGGTCTGGGACTCGAATTCCCAGCTCGCTTACCACAAAGCCCCCAACGGCGACGCGGTACTGAGCAAGGCGGATGGCACCAACGCCGATCCCCGCGCCCGGGGCAACGTGCTCATGCGTCAGCAGTGGCGCTCGCCCTACGATCCTGCTCCCCTCACCGAGCGCTTCGATTATCTCCAGGGCCTCGGCGGCTGCTGTGGTGGTGGTGGTGGTTCGAACTTCGTCAAGTGGTATAAGGACGCCCGCAGCAACGTTACTTCCAATGGGTTTGATGAGCGCGGCAACCTCATCCACACGCAATACCCCATCGCCTCGATCGTCGAGGACTGGGAGTACAACTCCAACGGACAGATGACCGCCCATGTTCTCCCGGAGAATGGCAGCGGTTACCGACGGCGCGACGAATACACCTACCATGACACCGGTCCCCAGCAAGGCTACCTCCACGAACAGATCATCGATGCCGGCAACCTGGGGCTGACCACCGCCTACGCGTACAACAGCGTGGGAAGCCTCACCGGCTTAACCGACGCCCGCGGGAACGACACCCAATACCTGGTCAACCAACTCGGCCAGATCATCCGGGAGATCTGCCGCGCGGTCGGCGGTGTGCGGTACGAACGCGACACTTATCACGACGAGAACAACAACGTCGTCCGCCGCGACGTGCAGAACATCGACGACCAGGGCAGCGTGGTGGCGTCCAACCCGCAAATCACCACGACCTACGAATACGACACCCTCAACCGCCTGACCCGTACGAATGAGGAGGTCGCTGCCGACCATGACGTGGCCACCGAGTACGAATACGACCATAACGGCAATCGGACCCTTGTCCGCCACGGCGAAGCTGTCAACGGCAACGATCCCAATAACGTTGTGCAGACCGAGTATGACGAGCGCGACCTGGTATCCCGGACGATCCGTGGCGACGGCGCAGGCCAATCCATCACCCAGTACGATTATGATGACAATCGGAAGCTCATCCGCCGCACGGATGGTGCCGAATCCGCTGATCCTCACGTCTATACTTACGAATACGATGAACTCAATCGGCTGGCGTCCGTCATTGACCCCGAAGGCAACGTCACTACCAGTGGATACGACGATAACGGCAACCGCACGCTCGGACGCATCGAGGGAGAACTGATCGACGGCGAGTCCGGCGACAACGTCCAGCTTAGCGAGACGACCTACGAATACGACGCCATGAATCGCCTGATCCGCCAGGTGACCGCACTCTTCGATCCCGCGTCCCAGAATCGGAACGGCGACGGCCAATCCATCACCCAGACTTTCTACAGCGGCACCTCGCAGGTCATCCGCGTGGTGGACGACAACAACCACGAAACGCTCATCAGCCATGACACCGCCAACCGCACCGCGACCGTTACCGACGCAAAGGGCAACACCACCAGCTACACCTATGACGACAACTCGAACGTCACCACCGTTACTGAGGTCGAGAAGTCCGACCGGGGCGATTCGGACGACACGTTCGTCACCAGCAACGGATACGACGCCCTCGACCGGCTGACCAGGACCATCGACAACGCTGGCAGCGCGCACGCTTCCGGGTACGACTCGCGAAACAACCGCACCGTAGCCACCGACCCTCTGAACCGTGAAACTCGGTACGTCTACGACGGCCTGAGCAGGCTGACCAAGACCGTCCGCGACATGAACTCTAACGGCGCCGATGCGAGCGATTCCGACGATATCATCACCTCCCAAACCTGGGACGACTCGTCTCGGCTGACCAGCCAAGCCGACGACAACGGCAACGCGACAACGTACGCGTACGACGCCCTGAACCGGAGAACCTCGGAGACATTCGCCGACGGGACCGAGCACTCCCGAACATACGACGTGCATGACAACGTGCGCACCACCACCGACGCCAATGGCACCGTCGTCAGCTACACCACCTACGATCAGCTCAACCGCCTGAAGCGCAAAGACGTCAGCCAATCCGGTCCGGGCGTTTCGGACGACACGACGTTCGAGGACTACAAGTACGACGGTCTGGACCGGTTGGTGTACGCCGCTGACGACGACTCGACCGTGACGCGGGCTTATGACTCGGTGGGGAACGTCCTGAGCGAGACGCTGACCAATAACGCAGACGGTGTGCAGACCGCCGGCGCGGTTGCCTCCACCTATGACGGCGTGGGCAACCGGACCACCTGCGTCTACCCGTCCGGACGCGCCCTCACCACGACGTACGACGAATTGAACCGCAGGAAGATCATCTCGGACGGGGGGGGGGACATCGCCAGCAACGGCTACGTCGGTCCGGGACGCGTTGAGCGACGAAGGTACCGCGGCAACAACACTTCGACCGACTACGCCTATGACAACGTCAAACGCATTGTGGGGACGACGCACTCCCGTCTCGTTAACGGCGACGTCGACGACCGCACCTATGCGTGGAACGCTATGTACAACAAGACCCGGCGGACGGACGTCCGCGCCGGCGGGCCGCGACTGACCCACGAGTATGACTATGACGAAGCCTATCGACTGGTACACACGAGGGTTACCAACGCAATCCTGGTCGTGCTTCGCGACACGCACTACAACCTGGACGGCGTGCACAACCGCACCACGGTCGTCGGTGCCCCAGATGCCGGACCTCACGTCGGGTCCTATGCCATGACGGACGGGCCGCCTCCCTTCGACCACGAGGCGAACCAGTACACCACCACCCCCGTATCAGGCCGCACCTATGACCCGAACGGCAACCTCCTCAGCGTCGGCCTGGGCGACGTCTCAGCCTTCGCCGCGTGCGTAACCGGCCCCGGCGGGGGGATCACCACCAACGGCTGCGTGCCGTTCGACTTCGATTTCGATGTTGACATTGACCTGGGCGACTTCGATGTGTTCCAGCGCTCGTATGTCTCACCCGTCGGCCGCGCCGCTCGGGTGGGCTACGACTATCGCAACCGGATGGTTGAGTACCGCGACATCGTCACCGGCGAGCGCCACACCTACGCCTACGACGCCTTCGGTCGCCGTATCGCCCGGACCATCGACGCCGACGGCGCCGCTGTCCAGACCCGCTACTTCTACGACGCCTGGCAGGTCGTCGAGGAGCAGGACGCCAACAGCAACAGCCTGGCGACCTACGTCTACGGCAACTACATCGACGAAGTCCTGAGCATGCAACGCGGGGGCGTGGACTACTTCTACCACACCGACGACCTCTACAACGTCATGGCCGTCACCGACGCCACCGGCGCGGTCGTCGAGCGCTACGAATACCAGGACTACGGCCAACCGATCGATCCTGTAACCCTTGCACCGATTGCGGGCGATCCATCGCCCATCGGTAACCCCTACCTCTTCACCGGCCGCCGCTACGACCCGGAGACCGCCTGGTACTACTATCGCACCCGCTACCTCGATCCTATCGCCGGACGATTCACGACGCGCGACACGATCGGGGTTTGGGGCGATCCACTTAACCTCGGGAACGAATACACCTACGCTGGAAACAACCCAGTTAGCTACCGCGACCCGTACGGTTTGTTCACTTGGCCTTGGGAAGTGGACTGGACCGATCCTGAAACATATAAGGGAGCAGCAAGCACGGTGGAGGCATCAATTGATGTGGCAAGTGATTATTATGTAAAGAAAGTACCTGATTGTGTCTGGCAATACTTAAGTTGTGTTGAAGATTGCATGGAAGATAACGACCCAGTAGACTCTTTCATTGCAAAAGCCATTGCTTACACAGCAGGCATGCCGATTCCAAAGGGAGTTGTTGCGAAACTGTATGAGGTAGTAGGCGACAAAGGAGCAGCTAGACTTGCTAGAGCAGGTGCATCTAAGTTTACAAATATTCCAAGTGCACTTTCCACAAAACTACGCCTGGGTGGTAGGAGTGCACTCAGGGCACTTGGAAGAGTGGCGACTCCTGTGGTCGTCGCGTATGGCACTGCCCTTGCTGCAATTGAGGTGCATTGCGCAAGTTACTGTGTAGGTAAGGACAAATACGATCCCGCGAACGGAAAATTTGGCCAAGCTCAAATCCAGAAGATTCTGGATGCAATCAAGTAAGGCAGGTAGGGCCGCCGGGTGCTCCTGACAAACTCAAGGATGGCACGGACAAGGATCGCCCGGCCCGGGGCGTCCGAATAGTACCATGGGTTGTGCGGGCGGTCCTTCTCCGTGTTCGGCGCGAGGGGTGGCCGACGTTCAACGCGGACAAGGGAATGCTCTAAGGGCGACCGGGACCGTCAACGCGCATGCTGACCCCCCGCAATATCCCCAGCAGTTAGGGCGCGAAGCGATGCGTGGCGGTGCGAGCTCCTACGGTCAGGCCACGAACAATTCACAATCGGCGGGCGTTCATAAGTCCTTGTCGCCTGCGGACATAAGCGAGGCGTCGCGGAGTAGTGCGACGCCTTGCGAGACTACGCCCGGCAGGACTCGAACCTGCAACCTACTGATTCGAAGTCAGCCACTCTATCCAATTGAGCTACGGGCGCGTGGATCGAGTTCGGCGGTATTGTAAGGGCGTCCTTCGGCTGGGGGCAAGGCGCCGAAACCGGTCAAGCCCAGAGGACGTAGCGCTTCAGAGGCCGGGCGAACCCGGCGAACTCGCTTTCCGCGGCTGCGTAGGCTCCGGAGTCCCAGTCGTCGCCGTAATGGTAGAGGTGCGTCTTCCGCTTGATCTCGGGCGGGAGAGTGCGCATCTGCTCCAGAGAGGAGTGCACGGGCAGCGCCTCGTTACCAAGATGGACCTCGTGAAAACAGCACGTTGCGGCGCCCATCCTCTCCGCATAGGCGTCGAAGTTGAACCCGGTGTCCCCGGAGAAGAAGGCTGAGGCGCCCGAAACCCGATCACGAAAGACCACTCCGAGCGACGGCCAGTCGTACTTGTGCTGCAAGCGTACATGGTCGGTCGGAAAAGCCTCCAACGTGCAGTCCGCTGTCCACGGAAACTGCTCCGCACCCTCCGGGCCGACGCTCAGCGGCTTGGGGTCGAAGTAGTCCTCTAGTCCTGCTCGGCGTCCCTGGAGGACCCCCAGTCCGCCCTGGAGGGATTGAGCCCACAGGTTGTCAAGGATCTGTGCGGAGCTGATCATCCGCGGCCGAAAAGGCGGCCCGCCGTACGCGAACGTGTTCATCAAAGCCAGTTCTTCGAGTCCACCGATGTGATCGCTGTGCTGATGGGTAGTGAAGATACTGCCGATGCGGCGGTAGTCCACGATTCCGGCGTGATCGAGGTATCCGAAACCCGGCTGAGCCTTCAACTGATGCAGCGCCTGCGGGCCGGTGGTCCCGAGGTCGATCAGCAACGCGGCATCCGGAGCAGGCTGACGGTCCGGCCCGACGGACCATGCTTCGACCAGCGCGTTGGACTGCAGATTCCGCTTCGCAAACGCGTTGCCGACGCCGAGGAATGTCAACGTCAACATGTTCCCTCACTCCTCCTGAACGCCTTGGCGTCGAGACGGTTCCTGGTGGCGATCGGTCGCCCAACCCGGCGATGAGGCCCAACCGTCCGCACAGCCTAGAACGCAATATGCCCGCCACCCTGTGGATTTCAAGGCCAGCGGCGTAAAAAAGTGCATGGATCGGCTCGGATCGGCGGTCAGGGACGACCGGACTGCGGTGGCCACAGCAGGGCGTCGGCGGTTTTTTCCGGAATCCACCCTTCGGTGGGCAGGTTCTGGTGAGGCGTATCGTTCTTACGCAGGGCGATCACCGCCGCGCGAACCTGCGTCTCGAACTTGTAGATCGCCATGCCGGCAGGGTCATGGTAGCGGGAATCCTTGGCGGCGTGAAAGTACTCCGGGTTCCAGGGAGCCGGCTCGGGTAGCTCGGCAATGGCCGCCTCGAGATCATCGATATACGCTCGGGCATGGATGACCGCCAGCGGTTGGCGGCCTTGGGTTGCGTAAATGGCGCCGCGCACCTCTGATTCGTTCTCGCTCAGGTCGGCGGTGGAATAGATCAGACAAAGCGGAGCGTGCATCGCTTCGGCAACCCGCAGCACGTGGGGCACCGTTACCGGTTCGCCCTGGAGCGCGATCGGCTTGATCGGAAACACGCCGCTGACCAGACGTTGGTCATCCAGCAGAGAGTTCCACGGAAGCAGTTCCGCCTCCGGTTCCGTGTTCATCACCAGCGCCGACGCAGACGACTCGTCATCCTCCACTCGGACCCGAGCCACCGCCAAAGCTGCGGGAAACAGCCCCGTAGTCCGCCCTTGGGTGAGCAGGATCCGGCTGTCGTCCAGATCGGTCGCCTCCGGCAGGTCCAGGTCCGACCATGGGACGATCGGGTCCGGGGTGACGAACTCGATGTCCTTTGTCTTCTCGCATCCAGTGCAAAGCAAAGGCCCGATCCCGGCCGCTACGATGAGGAACGTAGTTCTCACGATGTGATCCCCTGCGGTGAAAGCCATCCGCTGATGCACGCGTCGATATATCGGACGAACGCCGCCAGTTCTGAATGAAGAAGCGGCAGCCGTGCGCGGTTCACGTTCGGTGCGTCTCGGCGCGGTGGCAGGCAGCCCGCGCGGTTATCGGTCCTCCGCTTGGGTGGGGGGGGCGATATTGTCGTAGTTCTCGGTTGCCCCATAACTTACGTCGAGCGCCCACCTGTCCGATGCATCTACCAAGAACCTTGGCGGAGAGATGTGTATGGGCACTAGTGCCGCCCTGGGCAGTGACGGAGGCAACCAGACGGTTGACCTCGGCGCCACTGAGCTGCAGGGATTATACCGTCGTAAAGGACGCCGCGGGGCGCGGCAGAGCGGGCATGCTTTGCGCGTTGTCGGGCAGTTCCTGACCGGTCTTCCGGTCGCCGCGTGGATGCTGCTCGACGTCGCCATCCTGAGTGCCGGGCTCAAGATCGGGTACGCGAACTTCGTTCCCCCCGCCTATGTTCCCGACCTGAACCTGGACATGGTTTCGGCGGCAGCGATCTACTCGATGGCTTTGGCGCTGTGCGGATTGGTCTTCGGACTGTACGAGCGCGAGACACTGATGGCCCGGTCGCGAATCCTGACCCGGGTTCTGTTGACCACAGCTACCGCTACGGTACTTGCCTACGCCGCCGTCTACCTGGTCATGTACACGCTGCTTAGCCGTCGCGCCGCGGTTTGCGGTGTGGCGACCTACCTGGTGCTGGGAACCTCGCTGCGGGTGTTCACCTGCTGGGCGATTCACAAGGTCAAACGCGGATTACTGCTGATCGGTCCCCGGTCTCTGTCGGAGTCGTTTGTCCATACAGCCCGGGAGGGCTTCTTCTCCGAGTACGAGTTGATCGGGCACGTGGACGATGCCAACGGGAACGCTCCGGTCATTCCGGGATGCCCCAAACTGGGTGGTCTGCCCGACGTCGTGAAGCTCTGCCGCGAGCGGCGTATCAGTGACATAGTGGTGGGGACGGAGATCGGGAGGCAGGGCAGCGATGCTCAGTGGATGCTCCCCTGCCTACGCATGGGGTGCCGGGTCACGAACGAGGCGGTCTTCTACGAGAAGGCCACCGGGCAGATTCTGGTCGATGAGATCACCCCGAGCTGGTTCCTCTTCGCCGACCTGCAACTCCACTGTGATGAGTGGGCTACGCTCAAGCGCGCTTCTGACCTGTTGCTGTCCGCCTTGGGTCTGATCCTGTCCGCCCCGTTCTGGCCGATCGCTGCCCTGTGCATCAGGCTGGATGACGGCGGTCCGGTGCTGCATTCGCAGGACCGCGTGGGGCAGAACGGGAGCATTTTTCGGCTTTACAAGTTCCGCACCATGAGGGTCGGGGCGGAGAACGGCAAGAGCATCTGGGCGACCGCCAACGATCCGCGGGTTACGCGCGTCGGTCGCCTGCTCCGCCGGTCTCGGTTGGACGAACTGCCCCAACTGTACAATATCTTCATGGGGGAGATGTCCATCGTCGGGCCGCGACCGGAACGCCCTGATCTGGTCGTAGGGCTTACCGAGGAGCTCTCATACTACTCCGCCCGTCACCTGGTCAAACCGGGCCTGACCGGATGGGCCCAGATCAGTTTCCGCTACGGAAACACCATCGAAGACGCCAAGCGCAAGCTCCAGTTCGACCTGTACTATCTCAAGCACATGTGCTGGGAGCTGGACATCATTATCCTGCTCCGCACCGTGGGCACCTTCCTTCGCGGCGCCTGCTAACCTCTCACCGACGGGGAATGTACCTTCGGATAAGCCTCAAGCCGACTGCGGACGCTCCGGGCGGGAGTTCCGAGCGTACGCGGGTCAGTCCGTTCAGTTTTTGTGCGGAATCTCCGATCTTTGACCGTCGGTTTGCCGTAGAGTATACTGTGAGTGGGGAATAAGGCAGCAGGATTGCGCGCCCATGGTATCGTTGCGGGTCACGTCGTTGTTGGTGTCCGCCTTCTTTTTGCTCCTGGTATCAGGAGCGGCCCAGGCTCTGCATATCCATGTCGCCCATGAGACGGGTGATTGCGACTCCTCCCCCGAGGAGCACGGCCCCGCCCCCTGGTCTCAGCCGTGCCCAGTCTGCCAGAAGCTCTGTCAGGCACCATCAGCTACGATCGAGCACGGCGCAGCACCACCAACTGCATCCGATTGCGCGGTTGCGGGCATTCGCATGCCCGACGACATTCCAATCAACTTGACCGCGATACGTCTTCCCGACTCACGGGCTCCTCCACACGCTTGAACCTATGGACAGATCAGACGCTCGCACGGGGGGTGCTGCGCAGTCAGCTTGGCTGACCGTGTGCGCAACTGGTGCTGCGTTCCTGTCCCACATCAATGGCGGATCTTTGCACTACTCCCCGAAGATTACCTCGCGGGGGACGTAGCGGCGGTCGGCGGATGCGCCTCGCGTCGGCAAGACGTGCAGGCTCCGCCTAACGATCCGATCAGGAAGCGTCTGGGCGCTTTCCAAGCGGAGCCATGATATGAAACGAAGGGCATTCACCTTGGTGGAGCTGCTGGTGGTCGTCTCGATCATCGCACTGCTGATCGCAATCCTGTTGCCCAGCCTGAAGAAGGCCCGAGACCTCGCCAAGTCGACGGTCTGTCTGAGCAACATCCGCAGCCTGGCGGTAGCGGTGCATCAGTATGCTTCCGGTCACGACGGGCGTCTGGTGAGTGCGGGCATGGCCCACGGCGGAAACGTCGATGAGCACGCCGCGTGGATCAACACGTTGAAGGCCGACTACGGCAATGAGTTGGTCGCCCGCTGCCCGGTCGATCGAAGCTCGCACTGGGCCGTACCGCTGCCGGGCACCGAACAACTACGCAGATCAAGCTACGGAACCAACTACTACACCGTCAAACGGATCGGCGACCGAGGCCCCTATGACCGCCTCGAGCTGTTCAAGCGTCCCTCGACGACGATCTTCATGGTGGAGTTGGCGGAGGAGGGCGGTTTCGCCGCCGCCGACCACGTCCACCCGGAAACGTGGTGGTCCAACCCGCTCGTACTGGCGGGCGAGGAACTCGCCTATGCCAGACATCTGAAAAAGGCCAACTACAGCTTCATGGACGCGCATGCCGAGCCCTGCTCGTTCGAGGAGACCTTCTCTATTGACTACGCGAACAGCATGCTTCCCAACTTGGCGTGGAGTCACAACCTGTACGACCCCGCGATTGCACGTTGACGCGGAAAGAGAGGGTCATCAAGGCAACCGCTTGCACGAGGTTGCGGGCGGCGATCTGGAAACGCATGAAACGACTGTATCGCCGAACAGCGACAGTCATGGAGGTATGGAAGATTATGAACTCAAAGATGACACACTTGCTCATTCTGGCATCGGTTCCAGGGATGCTCGCCGGCGTAGCCTTGGCGGACCACGCACACGAGGACATCATTGTCGGGCACACGTCCGGCGGTCAGCTCGCCGTGGAGTTCGCGCACTTCGCCGAGGAGCACGTTCTTGCGCTGATCGGCGGCCCGGGGTTGTTCGGGTGGCTGGGCGACCATCCTGGGTTCGCCCACCTGGAAGAGGACGAACCTGCCGAAGACCTCTACACGCTCGCCCCAGGAGCGGAGATCTGGTTCGAGGTGGTCGCGTTTGACAACGCGTTCCAGGCGTGGGGACCGGGCTTCACCGGCCCCTGCAGCGCCGCCGGCGACCAGGCACTGCTCGGAGACGAAGAGCTGCACGAACACATGAATTGGCATGTAGATTCTGCTGACCCACTCTTTGAACCACTCGATACCCCGTGGGAGGCGCAGTTCAGGCTTATCGACAACGGCACCACCGGATACGCTGATTCCCCGGTCTACACCCTGAGTTTTGTGCCAGAGCCAGGCACCGCCAGCCTCTTGATAATCGGCGCCGTCGGTGTGCTGCGCCGCCGGCGCACGTAGTCGAACGGAGGAGGACTCGAACGCATTGAGGCACCGTCCAATGATGGGTAGTGCTCTCCCGATGAACTCGAACGCGGAGAAGACCCGAATGATCGCGAAGAGACTGCTACTATCGCGGGGGCCGGCGCTGGTTGGACTGCTTGTGGTTGGCGGAGTCGCCCGAGCGCAGCACGGAGGAGACGTTTGGGTCGGCCGATCGGCCGCCGGACAACTCAAGGTCAGCCCCGCAGGTTTTGTACCCGAAGATAACTACGCCCCGCTTGCGGAGGTGAACGGTCCGCTCCTCTGGGGCTGGAGCGACAACGATCCTGGATTCGACCACATCACCGCCGATGATCCTGGCAACGATGCACTCCAACTTCAGGCCGGGGCGGAGATCTGGCTGGAGGTCGTCGCCATGGATCCGGCGCTGCGGATGCTAGATGCCGGTTTTCAGCTATTGGACTCGCCGGGAGATGCGACGTTCCTCGGTGACCAGGGGCTGCACGTTCACAACACGTGGCACATCGACAGCCTCGACGTGGACTACGATCCGGAGCAGTGTGTTTGGGAGGCGACGTTCATCCTCCGCGACGAGGGCGGTACGGGATACGCAGCGTCGGAGCCGTTTACGTTCCACGGTCTCACGAACATACCACTGATCGATCTCGATGGAGACTTCGACGACGATGGCGATATCGACGCGGACGACCATGCCGCCCTGCCGGTATGCGTCGCCGGACCGGGGGTGATTCCTGCCCCGGACGATCCGTCGGTGACCACCTGTGAAGTGGAGTGCTTGAATGCCTTCGACTTTGACGACGATCGGGACGTGGACCTGCGCGACTTCGCCGAATATCAACGTGTTGCGGGGCAATAGGTTTCGCACCGGTGAGCGGCAGACCACTCGCAAACTGCCATGGTCCGAGCGACTCCCACGGCAGTCGAGCAGCCCGCGAGAGGCGGGCTGCCGCAATACGCTGGCTGCCTTGGGCCATGCTGCAGGGAGGACGGATCCTGCCTGGGCAGAAAAGAGGCCCGGTGGGGTGGACCGGGCCTTGGGGAACCGACCCAGGGGGATGGGTCGGTGAGAATCATGTTCGTACCACCCTGCCGAGACACTGTGTGCGTCCAGCGTGCGCCGTTCAGGCCGCAATTACGTGCAGGGATCTGAGGGTGATTCTCCGTCCTTCCGCGCGCCGTGTCAAGCGAGTTTTTGGGAATTGCGTGTGAGGGAAGGTGGGCAAGTTGCTACTGGGCATGCGTTGATGCCCACATTCCCACCTTGAGCGTGGATTTCGCCGATATGTGCAGGTAGAATGGATTGGCTCCGCATCGGGGTGTTGGATCGGCTCGCCTGGATACCTCAGAGGCGCACCACTTGGCCGGTGATCACCCGCAGCACGCAGTCGAGAGGAGATATCATGCGCAGACTATTGGTGATCGCAATGATCGCGGTACTCGGTGCTGGCTCTTCGGCACTGGGCCAGGTGGGCACGGATAGCAGAAGCCGGCCGGCGCGGGTTCGTAAGACCAAGAAGCCCAAGCCGAACCTGCAGCGCTTCCTGCGCACGCGGGTCCCCGAAGTGGAGTGGGAAGAGGCTCCTCTCGGTGAGATTGTCGAGTGGGTCAGGGACCAGGGGCAGGTCAATGTCGTCGTACGCTGGAACATGCTCCTCGAGCATGGGGTGGACGAGGACACGCCGGTAAGCCTGAAGCTCAAGAGCGCCCGGATGGGCACGATCCTGGAGGAGGTACTGGCTCAGCTCTCCGAGTCCGAGGATCTGCGGTACCTCGGGAAGGGGTTGACCCTGATCATCTCGACCCGGACCGATCTCAACAGCAAACTGTACGTCAGGACGTATTCGGTTCACGACCTGCTGGCCCGCGTCCCCGACTTCAGCGGCGCCCCTCAGGTTACCTTGGAGCAGGCCAGCGGGGGCAGCGGTCCCGGTGGTGGAACCGCCAGCCAGAACCCTTTCCAAGGGGGTGGCGGTGGTGGCGGGGGAGATGACCTGGACAATAGCGACCGGGGTGAGCTGGCTGAGAACCTGATCGAGATCATCAAGGTGACCGTCGATCCGACCTCGTGGCGGGACAACGGCGGCGAGGGTTCCATCCGGGCCTTCAACGACACGATTCTGGTGGTGCGTGCGTCCCTGGAGGTCCACGAGAAGATCGGCGGCCCGGTCATGCTCGCCGACTGAGCGGCGTCTCTGTCGCCCACGCTTTGGTCCGATAACTATCTGAGGAGCACCTTGCGGCACTGCTGCCCGGTGCGCTGATCGATAAGCCCACCACGTTGCCCTCATTGGCTTGAGTGGGTCCTGCCCAGTTCCGATATTACCCGATACTGACACGGCGCAGACTGCTCCGAAAGCCCACATCTGCTTGTTGGGGATGGGTGGGCGGTCGGCGCACACCCGGCGTGGGTCGAGAAACTCAGATAGGGCATTTGCCCGGCAAGGCCATCCTATCGTACGTCACTAGTGGTTGGGACGGACTAGGAAGACGAAGGTCGATGGGCGACACAGGCACACAAACGGGCGGCACACTCGGAGCGCGCTTCAAAGCGGCATTGCTGGGCCTGCAGTTCCGGGCGACCTGCGGCGTGGTCAGCCTGACCTTCGCGGTCATCGCGGTGGTGTGTTGGCTGTTCGTGCAGACGACCGGCAATCTGACCGGTCAACTTCAGCGACACCAATGTTCGCAGCTCTCGGCGGTGCTGGCGCACGCTGCGGCTGAGGCGATGGAACGCGGCGACGCGCGGGCGCTGACCGCTCTAGCCGAACAGTTCACCGCCTCTGACTCTCTCCTGTTCGTGCGTTTCTTTGACGCGGAGGGGACCACGGTGGCACGGGGTTTGGCCGGTGCCGCGCAGGACGGGCGTTGGGGGGGGAGCACACCGCTGGCAGAGGATCACCCGTTGGGGACACCGGTTCTGGTTCGGGCGCGCGATGACTTTCCCGCCTACCTTGATGTCACGTGCCCCATCAACAAATGGTCGGATCGAAAACAGAGAGGTACCGGAGACCGGAACTCGTCGACCATGCGACCGTCCGCGTTACTGGGGTATGTGCGTTTGGGGCTGAACGTGGAGCCCTCGATGAGCGAGCTGTCCGCTTCACTGGATCTCGTGTCGGGGACGGCGATTCTGCTGGCGATTCTCACCGTACCCTCGGGGTTCATCCTGGTGCGGCGGATCGTGGAGCCGATCAACGAACTCTCCGGGGTGACCGACGATTTCGCCAGCGGAGACCTGAGCGCCCGGAGCCACGTTCGGCGTACCGATGAGGTCGGGAATCTGGCGCTGGCGTTCAATCGCATGGCGGACCTGCACGAGCGAAACCACAACCAGTTGGTGGCGTTGAACGCGGAACTGGAGGAGCGGGTGAACCGGCGCACGCGCCAGCTCCGGGAGTTGGCTTCGCGGGACCCGCTGACCGGATTGTACAACCGTCGTCATTTCGACGAAGTGCTGTCCCGGCGGTTTGCAGAGGCCCGGCGTTATAGTACGCCTCTTTCCTGTCTCATGGTGGACCTGGACAACTTCAAGAGCATCAATGACACGCACGGACACCAGGTGGGTGATGAGCTTCTGGTGCTCACCGGCCTGACCATCTCCAGCCAGCTTCGGGCTGCGGACGTGGCGGCGCGGTTCGGGGGCGACGAATTCGTGGTGCTGCTCCCGCAGACCACACGGCGTCGAGCCCAGACGCTGAGCCGCCGCATCGCCGAGAAACTTGCGTCTACGGTTCACACCCAGCTTCCCGAGGTGACCCTCACGTTGAGTATCGGAATCAGCAGCCTGGAATACGTCGAATCGGATGACCCCAACGATCTGGTCCGCACTGCGGACGAAGCGCTCTATGCGGCAAAAACCGATGGTAAGAACCGGATTGTCGCTGGCGATCCGGTGTCGTAGTCGCGCCCCACGCCGTGTCACAATAATCCGCGCCGAACATCGAACCTTAGGGTAGGGCAAGCGTGCCTGTTCTGCGCTGTTCGCATGCGGAGTTATAGGCAGCGGGGGGGATTCTAATCGCCCGCCGAGCCCGGATGTGGTAAGTTCACGGCAGGCTGCGAGTGGTGTGGTAGTGTTCGGGACGGTGCGGTCGGTATTCTTGGGAAGCTGGAGCGAGGTTCCATGTGGGCGGGGCTGGGAAAATACGTCGGCGGTAAGGTGCTCACGGCGGTACTGGTGGTGCTGGCCTTCGGCTGCGGTCTGTGGGCCTGGAAGCACCCCGAGGAACTGGCGGCCATCGGGCGGGTGCTGAAGTACGCGGCCATTTGGCTGGGCATCGCGCTGGTGCTTCCCTGGGCGAGCTTTCCGGTGGTAGGTTGGGTGGTGCGTCGCGAGTCGAACGTGGTCGCAGGTCTGTTGCTGTCCGGGCTGGCCGCCGTGGACGTGTTCGTCGCATTATGTATGACCGGGGTATCCGAGTTGGGTATCCTGACGTGGATGGTGTTGGTTCTTGGTTTCCTCTGCGGTGCGATCTATAATTTCCTGGTCTGCAATTTTCAGGCTGAGCGTCTGGAGGACTCCGTCTGACGCAAGGCTGGCAGGAGTGGGTTCATGTCAGTGATGACGCCCGGCGAGCGGATCAGCAACTATCTTCTCGAAGAGCGCGTGGGCGCGGGCAGTTTCGCCGAGGTTTGGCGGGCCAAGCACCACGTCTTTGACGAGGTGGTGGCGATCAAGATCCTCACCGACGCGCAGTACGTGCGCAACTTCCGCCAGGAGGGGGTGGTGGTTCATGGTATTCATCACCCCAACATCGTCCGGGCGTTTGACATCGATCCCTACGGTGACCCGCCATACCTGATTATGGAGTATGTTGACGGGCCCTCGTTGCGACAGGTCATCGACGGTCATCCGCAAGGGTTGCCGATCCCCGCGGCGGTGGAGATTCTCCGCGGAATCCTGGCGGCGCTGGCCTGCGCCCACGATGCCGGTCTGGTCCACCGCGATGTCAAGCCGGCGAACACGCTGCTCAGCCGGGGCATCGCTGATGTTGCCGAACTCTGCGCCCAGGATGTCAAGGTGACCGACTTCGGGCTGGGGCGCACCGGAGGGGTGACCACCAACTCGATGATGCAATCGGGGAGTTTGCTGACCGAGGGCGGAAAGAATATCGCGGGCACGCTGGCGTATATGTCGCCCGAACAGAAAACCGGTGACGAACAGGATGGGCGCAGTGATCTCTACGCCTGCGGTATTGTGCTGTTCGAGATGCTGACCGGGGTTCGCCCGGAGGGCAACGAGCTGCCTAGTGCGATTCGTCCGGACGTGCCCGCGCACCTGGACCACGTGTTTCGCCGCGCGTACAGCCGTCTGGAGCGGCGTTTCGGATCGGCGGGCGAGATGCTCGAAGCGCTGTCCGCGGGGGCTGGGGCTGGGTCCGTTCCACCACCACCGCCGGTCCCTTCGGTTGGCCCGCTGGGTGGGGCTAAGTGCCCCGGTTGCGCGCGCGGCGTCGGGCCGGAGCATCAGTTCTGTATCCACTGCGGTGAGCAGCTTGTAGAAGCGGTTCCCCGCTGCCAGTCGTGCGAGGCGTTCGTCAACCGGAAGGACAACTTCTGCATCTTCTGCGGTACCGACCTGCGCACGAAGACCAAGTGACGTGCTCATGGACGAGCGGGAGGCGCGACGATGGCGGTTGATTCCTGGATCTTCTTTGGACTGATCCCGATTCTGCTGCTGGCGCTGTTTTTTTACCTGTTTTTGCGGATAATCGGGGCGGTTTTCCGTGGGGTGGGGGCACTGCTGGGCTTTGGCGGTCGCCGACCCCAGGCCGGTCAGCGATGTAGCCATGGCCCCGGGGTACGGCCAGCCACCGCGTGGCGGATCGGACTACGAGTGTGTCCGAACCCGCAGTGCCGGCGGGGGAACCCGTCAGTGGCGCGATTCTGCGCCCGGTGCGGGCAGCGACTCTAGGTGGAATCTATCCCGAAACTCTTCGGGCGAGGATCCTGGAGAGTCCCAGATGCGGAGGGGCGACCCTCCCCCAACCCCTCCCCAGTAGGGAGGGGAGCTAGGAGAAAGGTCCCTCCCTGGGGAGGGAGGGGAGTTCTTGGAGGAATGCCTCTCCCCAAGAGGGAGGGGGCAAAGAGCGGAGGGGGCACGGTCGGGAGTCCGAGGGTGGCTGATGCGGATGGTGACATGCAAGACGCCTTGAAGATCGAGACGGAGTTTCTGTCCGGGGTGGAAGCCAATCTAGAGGCGGCCAAGGGCAGACACTTTCGGGGATCGATCTGGCAAACGGCGCGTGATGACGAGGTGGAGCGCTTGCGGGCGGCGTTGGCGGAGCGGCGTTGCAGCGAACCGCGCGCCCGGCTTCGCCAGACGCCGCACAACCGGCGGGTCACGCTGCACGGTTCGGAGCGTGCGTGGTGGTTCGGCCGCAGGCGTACGGGGATGGCGACGGCGTCGGTGTTGTCTCCGCTGGAGCATCTTGCCCAGGACGATGCGGGGGCGCCACCGCGGATTACCCTGGCGGAGTTGCAGGACCATGTGCGCCGCATCGCGGGCGACGGAAAGGTGCCCCACGTCATTGGGGTGTGTGCTCCCACGGGTTTCTCGGATGAAGCCCGGCAGGGGCGAATCGAACTGCCCAACGTGACTCTGGTGCTGATCGAGCCGGGTCCGCGCGGCGGGTGGCAGGTGCTGGATGCCTCCGAAGGGGTGCCCGAGTATCTGCGGCGGATCTTCGATCCGGAAGACGCCAATCAGAAGATCCAGCGGGTTCGGGAGGTGATTGCCGAGCGTAGCGCCGATCTGCTGACCGGGGGCTTGTCGGTCAGCGCTGTTGCGGAGCGTCTCGATCTGCCCGAGCATCTGGTGACGGAGGCTTTTGCCCGCGAGGCGGCAACGGACCCGGAGCTGCGGATGTCGAAGTCCCGGGGGGAGAGGTTGCTGTACCGCGGAGCATCGGAGATCAAGCAGGAGCGTGGGGCTATGGACGTGTTCGAGCGTATCAGGCAGTTGTTCTCGGGTGAGGGCGATGAGGCTCAGAAGATCAACGCTCTGGCCGAGCGTCGGGCGTCTCTGGCGCAACGGCGCGACCGCATCTATGAGGACATCGGCGGGCTGGAGAAGAAGGAGTCCGAGTTGCTCGAAGAGGGCAAGCGGACGTCTTCGCAGGTTGCCCGGCGCCGCTTGGCGGCTCAACTGGCCCAGTTGCGCAAGGACATCAGTCGGCAGAATACCACCGCCAATATGCTCAACCAGCAGATCAACATTCTCAGCACGGACATCCACAACCTGACGTTGATCCAACAGGGCGAGGCTGCGGAACTGCCCACGACCGAGACGCTGACCGAGAACGCCGTCAAGGCAGAGGAGCTGCTGGAGACGCTCAAGGCGGACGCGGAGATGGTTGGAAGCCTGGAGACCGGTCTAAGCGAGGTCATGACCGGCGACGAGGAGCTGGCGATACTCAAGGAGTTCGAGGAGGCGGACCAAGCCAAGGCGCCGCCGGCGGAGGAACGTGCTTCCGCACCGTCTGCCCGGATCGCACCTGTCAATGAATCGCCGATCGAGGAGGCGACTCCCGAGCCGCCCGCTCAGGCGCCGGAGAAGAAGGCTGATCCGGAAGCGGGTTAGAGAAACGATGGCGTCACCAACCCGCGAAGGTGGGTAGATGGCGCCGACGAAGGGTGATCGATGGGACTACTGGACTGGCTGGTGAAGAGCAGGAAATCGCTGTCGCAGATGACGCGTAGCGAACTTCGGCGGCAAGAGTTGCTGATGGAGAAGGAGCGCGCCCGGCTGCTGAACAAGATCACCAAGCTGAGCAAGGGCAAGCAGACGCTGTTCGAACGGGGGTCGCAAGAGAAATCGCCCGAGGTGCGCCGGGTGCTCGCCCAGGAGTTCGAGACCAAGACCACCGAGCAACTGATGATCGGTCGGCAACTCAACATCCGGGCGAAGGAGCTGATGACCGTATCGCGCCTGCGGATGATCCGGGAGAACGCCGATCGGGCGAAGACGTCCGGAGCCACCTTCGGGTTGGTCAGCGAGAAGGACATCCTGCGGCTGACCAAGCTGATCGAAAGGGACGAGATCAGGGCGGAGGTGTACCAGGAGCGTCTGGACGAGGTCCTTGCCGTGGGGCGGGGCATCGACGAGGGGGCGGCGGGGCTGTCTGAGGCGGGGCAGACGGTGATGAACATCTGGGACAAGATGGACGCCGGAGCCATCGAGGATACCGGCGAGGCGTTCGACGAAGCGGATCGGCGGGTGCGAGAACAACAGGGAGCGGCGGAGGCGTGAGGGCGCGCACATGCCTACCCTCGATCCCGGCAAGCCGTGATCGCGTGGAAGCATGCCACCCGGCGGTAGGGGTTACGTTACCCACAAGGGGTGACGCTGTAGTGGTGGATGCGGACGGGGAAACAGAGAGGGGCCAAGAGTTATGAGCTACCATCCCAATCCGTTGCGACGTTCGGTACACGACCGGTGGTTTGGCGGGGTGTGCGCCGGGCTGGCGGAGTACTTCGGGCTGGACCCCACGGTGGTCCGTGTGGCGTACCTGTTGCTGAGCATCTTTTCGGCTGGGTTTCCGGGGACATTGGTCTACGTCGTCTTGTGGATAGTGATACCGGAGCGGGAATACTACTGAAGGAGCGAGGCGGTAGAACCGAGCCGCGACCGTAAGGGAGCGGACCGAAGGCAAGAGGTAAGAGCCCTCCGGTCGAGCCGCGACCGAAAGGACAGAAAGGCAACGAGGCAGGAGAGCACCAGGTAGCGCTTGAGGCGGAGATGGGATTGTCATGGGATTATTTAAGTCAGACGAAGAGCGGCGGATCGAGCGGGATATGAAGGTGCGCCAGGGCGTGCGGCGGATCGAGAAGTCGATCCGCGAGCAGGGCAAGTTCACCGAGGAGTTCATCCGCAACGCTCAGCAAGCCAAGAGAATCGGCGACAACGCCCAGTACAACTTCATCCGCAACTCGCTCAAGAAGACCGCCACGATCAAACGGATGCTCGAGCGCCAGTTGCTCAGCATGAAGAACGCCATGCTGATCCGCAAGCAGGCGGAAGCCTCAGCCGATTTTGCCCAGGCGATGGGCATGATGGCGGCGGAGATCGGCAAGCTCTTCGGCGAGACGGACCTGGTCAAGACCCAGGCAGCCTGGGAAAAGGCGATGGTCCAATCGCAGAGCATGGAGGAGCGCATGGGCATGTTCCTCGATGCCGTGGAGGACATCGCCTCGGAAGATGCGGAACTGAGCTCGGCGAGCGAAGTGGTCAGCGACGAAGAGATCGACCGCATGATCGAAGCCGAGACGGAAGCGGAGCATCAGCAGGAGCTGAATCGCCTCAGCGGTTTGCGGGCTGAGCTGGACTCGCTCAAGCAGGAAGGGGAGAAGCAGAAGTAGCCACTAGCTGAGAAGCTTTCAGCTTTCAGCTATCAGCCAGAGGATGCGTGGGCGGGTCTTGCTCGCCGGGGGAGTCTGGAGGGGCTGCTTTGTTCGTCTGGAGACAGGATCATGCCAAGCGATATGAAAACCGTGTATCGGGCAGCTAGCGTGGAAGAGGCTGACATCATTGTGGCGTGGCTCGATGAGCAGGGTATCGCCGCGATGGTCAAGGACCGGGCGGTTGCGGGGACGATAGAGATTCCGACGCTCTTCACGCCGCGCGGTATCGAGGTCTGCGTGCCGGACCCTGAGCAGGCTAAGCAGGCCGTGGCGGCGTTGAAGGAACACTACGCCAAGCAAGCCCAAGCCGACGATTCGGACCGCGTGATTGAAGCCACCTGTGAGGCATGTGGCAAAGCGTCGCCTTTCCCGCAAGCTCAACACGGCTTGGTGCAGAACTGCCCGCACTGCAATGCGTATCTCGATGTTCCCGAGGTGAGCGGGGGATGAAACTTGGAGGCGAGAGGTCAGACTTGGGCAAGGCGCTCTATGAACGTGACAGACAGGGTAGGGCGGCAGCACTTCTGCGTGCCCAGGCAGGTGTCGTCCACCCTTCTGATTATCGTTCGGAGTGAGTTGGCTGATAGCTGAATGCTGAGTGCTGATAGCTTCTGATGGCTGTTTCCATTGCGACATTCGAGCGGCTTAAGAGTAAGGGCGTCGCGGCCTACAAGAAGGGCGACTACCTTGCGGCGAAGACCTATCTGGTCGAGGCTGCGGAGTGCATGGTCGAGCTGGCTGAAGGGGCGAAGACGCCCGAAGCCCGGCGGCAACATGAGGAGATCGCTGCTGAGTTGATCGACCTGGCTAAGGACTGCGATCAGGCGAAGAAGAGCGGCAGGAAGCCTCGAGCCCGAGTCAAAGAGAAGGACGACGATAGCGGCGGAACGGAGGCGTCGGACTGGATCGTACGTGACAAACCGGACATCGGGTTTGATGACATCGCGGGGTTGGACGACGTCAAGGAAGAGATTCGCCTCAAGATGATCTACCCGTTCACGCATCCGGAACTGGCGCAGCGCTACGGGATCAACGTGGGCGGGGGGATTCTGCTGTACGGTCCGCCGGGGACCGGCAAGACGATGATGGCTAAAGCCATCGCCAAGGAGATCGACGCGACCTTCTTCGTCATCAGTCCCGCGCAGGTGATGAGCAAGTGGGTGGGCGAGGCTGAGCAGAACATCCGCAAGCTGTTCGACGCCGCCAAGGCTGAAGCGCAGGCGGTGATCTTCATCGACGAGATCGACGCGCTGGTTCCGCGGCGGAAGTCGGACAGCTCGACGGTGATGGCCCGGGTGGTTCCGCAGATTCTTCAGGAGCTGGAGGGCTTCGATCGGAAGGGCGGGCGAGCCCTCCTCCTGATCGGGGCGACGAACCGGCCGTGGATGCTGGACGAGGCGATCATGCGCCCCGGGCGTTTCGATACCAAGGTACACCTCGGGCTGCCCGATGCCCCGGCGCGCTTCAAGCTGCTGGAGATTCACCTGGGCGATCGTCCGGTGGCGGAGGATGTGGACTTTGGTGCCCTGTGCGACGGCTTGGCGGGTTACAGCGGGGCGGACATAAAGAACCTCGTGCAGCAGGCGGCGGCGATCCCGTTCATGGAGGGGGTGGCTGGCGGCGAACCGCGCCCGATCTCTGCCAAGGATCTCGCCAGCGTCATCGAGGCGACGCTGCCTTCGGTAAGCCAGGCGGACCTGGCCCGCTACCGGAAGTTCGAGGATACCGGGACGTAGCGGATATTGGGGCATCTGTTTACGAATAGAGCGTATAGCAGCCTGGGGCCGCGCAGGCCGTCAGGGGAGCGCGAGCGATTCGTTGTGTTCTTCGGCCGGCGAGACGCCAGCCACTACAAACGCGCTCCTCGCGGCATCGGAGAGCGACGATGAGTCCGAGTAATCTCGATCCTGGACAGTTTCTCGAGCAGGAGGATGCGGCAGCCGTCGTAGCTCCGGCGCGGGACCTGTTCAGCCTGTTGTCCCGATCGCTGAAGCTGCCGCCCACGATCGCCGCGCTGGTGACCCGCAAGACCGGTGACCGTGTCCTGATCCGGCCTGGGGCGGAGGTGGCTGGTGACGATGCGACGGAGGTGATGTTCTTCCAGACCGCGCCGCTGGAGTTTCGTCTGGAGCGTTCCGGGGTGACCAGCGCCGACCGTTACCTGTGTGACGGGGCGGCGGCTGTTTCGGTAACGATCATCCCGGAGCGTAGCGAGGCGGAGTCGTTTCGCAACGCGGTGCTCGGCAGCCGTCGCGTGGTGCGCATGGATGCTATTGCCCAGCATCTGGAGCAGGAAGCTGGCGGAGCCTTGGCACGGTTCGCCGAGGAACATTCCGCGGACGACCTGATCGATGGACGCCATGCCACGGATGCGGCGGTGGCGGTACGCGAGGCGTTGACGACGGTGTGCTTTCAGGCGGGGCTGACCCTGACGGATGACCCTTCGGTCTCCTTCGATTCCGAAGGTGGACGGGCGGTGCGGAGCAAGGAAGCCAAGGTAGCCCGGCGGCTTGATGAGCAAGCTGCCCAGGCTCAGCTCGAGGACGCTCTCTCCGCAGCCCGGTCGAAGCGCGTGGGCGAGCTCGAGTCCACGATGGACCGGTTGCAGAGCCTTGCGGCGGAGTCGCCCGGGGCGGCGCTGCCCGACCTCTTGCGCACGTTCAGTGAGTCTGAGCGGGCGAGACTCTATACCGCACTCTTTGAATCCCAAGACGTAGCTCCAGCCACCCGCTGGCTGGTGGCGGCGGTTGCGGACGAGCTGGTGTTCTTCGCTCCGGGGCAGTTGGAGCGTCCGGCGCGGCGCATCCGCATGAGCGGTGAGATCGGCGCGCTGCGTTCGATTCAGGTCGCCAGCCTGTCGGGCGGCGAATATCGGTTGCTGGCGGGTGCAGCCCGCGGAGTGTACGAGCTGGGCCCGGAGTCGTCCTCGGCGGAGGTTTGCTACTCGGCGGTCGGTCTCGGCGAGGTGCGCGGCGGGGTGAACGCCGCGGCGGTCAGCGATGAAGACGTTTTCGCGACCCATTCCGAGTTGGGGTTGCTGCGCTGGAATCGCTCCGCTCCGCAGCATTGTACGCCATGCTGTGTCGACCTGACCACGAACGCTAGGGCGGTGCGGAACGTGCGCATTGCGGGCGATCGGGTGTTCTTCAGCGCCGATGACCGTATCGTGTCAGTTGCTTTGGACGACGAGCATGATCGCCGCATGTACACGGGGAGCGGCGCGGTCATCACGTCTCTGCTGACCGCGGGTACCGATCTGTTTGCGGGGAATGCCCGGGGTGAAGTCCTGCACTGGCCTGATGGGTCGACCGGTGCGCCGCAGGTGTTGCACGGAGGGAGTCGCAGACCGGCGGAGAGTCTGGCGCTGGTGAGCGGCGGCGGAGTGGAGCGGTTGTTCTACACGGACACGACGCTGGCGGTTTTCGCCCGAGTGCTGGGTGACACCTTTACCTGCCGGTACCATGCGGGGGGACAGACCTTGCAGCGGGCTGAGGCGGCTGCCGATCTCGTGGTAGCGATGGACGACCCGCGTTGGAGCCTGCTGGTCTGGCGTTCGAATCAGCCGGACCGCCCCCTGGCCAACATCAACATCCACAACCTTACCGACCACAGCATCCAGGACATCACCCTGGTCCCGCTGGGGGCATGACTTGGGGTGGCGCATGGAGAGAGAGGAAGCGGACACCAGCAGACTGGCGGGTGGGGGACCTCGTGCTACTGGCGTACGGTGATCGCGCCGACGTTGGCGGTTAGCGTGTAGGTGGGGCCTCCTTCGCCGACTGTGCCCTCCGCGCGGGCTCCCAGGCCCGAGCGGGTGACCGCGATTCCCATCGGTTCGGCGAATGACACGATACCGACACTGGAATGGGCGCG
>JAAEQG010000878.1 GCA_024231775.1 bacterium | reverse complement strand
GGGTTGAAGTTCATCCCCCAGGCATTATAGGACAGTGAATAGGATGGAAACCCGTCGCGGCCGAAGAACTCGATCTGTCCGGAGTCCATCAGCACCTCGCCCTCCATGTCCCACGGTTCGACCGAGTCCTCCAGCACGCGGCTCCAGCGCAGGTCCTTACCGAAACCGTAGCCGGTGGTGATGAACTCGTGGGGATCGAGGTTGGAATCGTAGGCGAACGCCGAGAAGTTGTTGTTGCCGACGGTGTACCTGTGTTCGATGACCACTGCGACGTCCGCGCGGACCGCGGCGCCCACGCTGCAAGCCAAAACGCCCCCCAGTGCGATCGATACCACCTTGCGCCTCATCCCTTGGCCTCCATGTTTGTTGCGTTCGTCCACGACCGGACCATTGCGCCAGGTCGTGGGCTCACCCCGCGGGGTCGAACATCGTAATCGGTGTTGACTGCCCCCTGCGTATTCCCGGTTCCCCGGTACGCATTGTAACCGGGGGAAGCCCCCCACCGCAAGCTTCTTCGCATGATACCATTATCGGCTTGACCGACTCGATCGACTACCCAACCGCGTTCTCGCCGCGAGTCGCACGGCCCCGGAGAATACTCACCGTATTGAGAGAAAACCTGCCTGACTCGGGGCGGTAACACATGCCGACAGCCAACAACGTGCTGCAGAGTTACCGACGGAGAATCCGCGGGGGGTATACTCCCGAAGCAGAACAGTCAGCGCCCAACAAGAATCCACACGCACCTTTCTCGCCCAGGGCGGCCACTATGTGCTAAGATGTGGTCCGCCGGGCGAACCTGGATGGCTTTGGCCCGTGATTGCCGCGATCGAGGATGTACGGATGATGACCATCACTCGCGGGGGCGCAAGGATGGACGCCACGCAGGTAGCCTCGGTCGCGATCAGCAGTGGTTGCGACAGGGGCCACAGCGCAGCGCTTGGAACTCCACGAGCTTGTTTCGCCGAATCGAGCACCCGTGAGCAGATTGAGAAAGACGTCAACCCATCGCAGGCCAGGGTATGCACCGCCGTGGCCACCGAAGACGGAGGCTCGCCCGGCGAGCCCGTCCTGGTGGGAGAGTAGCCCACCGTCCCCATTCGACACAGCAGGGCTCCGAGCGGGATGTGTCAAGCCCGCGAGAGTCTTGCCACCGTGTGGAGAGCAACGACGCAGGATGGCGATGAGAGCGAATCCGCTTACCCAACCCGCTCCTGCGGTGCCGGCGCAGGCCACAGCGTACCACCCCGTGGTGTGCTCCGCCCACGACCGTTCCGCGCAACCCGTGAACGCCCGGCGGGGCGGGATGCTGGGCTCGCTACTTCTCCTCGTGGCCGTCGTTCACACCGCACCTGCCCGGGCCTCGGGCGTGGAGATTCCGCTTCGCCTGATCAACGGCAAGCCATGCGCACGTTGCACCTTGCATGGCCCGCGAGTATCCGTTCCAGCCAACGTGGTGATCGATCTCGGATCGCGGGTCCCGCTGCTGATCCATGATCGCACCGCCAAACTGTTGCAGGTCGGTCGCGGTGTCGGTTTGGAGCTGCGCTTCGACAACCTGACCCTGCGCGACGTACCTTGTCGAGCGATGGGCCTGCCGGCGCTCGAGGAGCTCACCCGCGAGTACGCAGCGGAGCTGGGCGAGATACCCGCCGCAGCCGTTGTCGGCCTTCCGGCGTTCGCCCGTTTCGCAGTCGAGTTGGACATCGAGGCTGGCGTGCTACGCCTGCTCCCCGCCGCCGAAACAGACGCTTCCGAAGCAGCAATCGGCGAGACCATTGACGAGCATACCGGGCTGTCGCGGACGGTCTTGCTGTACCAGGAGGAGAGCCACAGCTACTGGCTGGAGGCCATCGGTCCAGACAACTTCCGCCTGCGCGTGCGCTTTGCCACATCCGATTACGACACGCTGATCGACTCAACCACGACCGACCTCTTGGGCGCCCCTGGCGGAGAGTTGGAACAGCTCGACCTGGGGGGTATCAACGTAGCCCGTTATGTGGCCCCGCGCCCACGCGACCTGTCCACCACGCCCGAGCCGCACCCCGACGTAATCCTGGGCACCAACTTCCTCGCCCATTTCCGAGTGACGGTCGATGCGGTGAACCGGCGCATGGCATTTGTCCCCACACAGACGCCACAGTTCCCGGCTGAAGAACGTGCCTACTTCGTCGCCCTGGTGGAAGAGGACCCCGAGACCATCGAAGCATTCTTGATCGCCCACCCGGCGTCCCGGCTTGCGCCGGAGGCGGCTGCGGTTCTTTGTGAGTTGCGGTTGGACGCCTACCCTCCGGACCGAATCGCGTTCAAACGAGCGGTACGTCTACGGGCTACCGCAGTCCAGCCGCACCGGCGAGCGGGCGACATGCTCGCTCGGGCGGATGAGATGCTGCACAGCGCGCGCGCCGACAAACATGCGCGGGCTCGGGAGATACTCGAGATCGGACTGGAGTACGCCCCGCAAGGGGTCAACGGTCTGGAGGCCCACCACCTGCGCGCTCGCCTGGGGTTGGTCGCGTTACGGGCGAATGATCTCAAGCAAGCCCGACGTCATCTGCTCTCCGCCGCGTTTGGGCTGCCCAAGGATGCGATGGTAAATCTGTGGATGGGGGAACTCTACGAACGCATGGGTAAACTAACGCGTGCGTGGTCGCGATATCTCCAGGCGGCGATCTCGCGGGACATGCCGCCAGCCGCCCTTGAAGGCTTGGACCGTCTGAATCGGAATCCCGCTTTTCGGACATCCTTCACGATGGTCGACGCCGAACAGTTGCTGGAGGGGCGCACGCAGGAGTTTCATCCTGCCGGGCGCTTCCGGCCTGACGGTGACGCGCCGACTGACCGTTCCGTGCGGCTGGTGGAGCTGTTTACCGGAATCGACGTACCTGCGACACTTGCGGCGGAGTTGGCTTTCGGCGGGCTAGGCGAGTACTTTGAAGACCGCGATGTTGCGCTCGTTGCTTATCACGTCTCCCTCGCGGAGGCCGACCCGTTGACCTCCGCAGTGGGCACGGTTCGGGCTGCGTACTATGGAATCGAAAGCGTGCCGGTAGCTCTTTTCGACGGCGGCGACCGCAGCAATGCTGCCGGCGACGACGGCGACGTTGAGCGCATCTTCGCCGAATACGTAGCGGCGTCTGCCCCAGTGACCGGCGCGGCGAGTCCGTGGCGTCTGGATGGTTCCGTGTCCCACGCCAAGGGAGGGATTATCGGCACACTCACTCTGGACGGACCTGCAGCTGGGGCGGACCTACGGTTGCACGCCCTGCTCTGTGAGCAAGCGGTCATGGTACCAGGAGCCAACGCGCTGGTGTTGCACCGCTACGTGGCTCGCGGTGCCCTGTCACCTGCGGAGGGATTCCGTGTGCCCGCCGGCGCCGGTCAAAGAGAATTCGAACTGCGCACGAACACCGCGTCCATAAGTGCGGAGCTGGAACACACCGTCGACACCCTCGAGAGTGAACGGGACATCAGTTTCCTGATGAAACCCACTTTCGTCGATGCGGGTTCGTGTAGCATAGTGGCGTTTCTCCAAGAGCAGAGCTCCAAGCGGGTTATCGCGGCGTGTGCTCTCGACGTCCCTGGAGGAGAAAGCGGCCGACCATGACCGCGTCTACCGAGCATTCAGCAGTTGAGCATCGGATCTCCGATGGTCTCGCCCGGGCGCGCCAGCGGGTACACCGCGCCGTGTTGCGGGGCCGCGCTGTGGTGGCGATGGAACGCGGGTTCCGCGGGCTCGCGGTTGTGGCCCTGGTCTACGCAGCTCTTTCGGTCATCTGTCTGTTGCTGGGCTACACAGCTCCGCTGGGCTGGGGTACGTATGTCGTTCTGCTGGTTGCGGCGCTACTAGTTCCGAGCGCATGTACGATGTACGCGGCGCTGCGCGCGCTTCCGTCCGTGGTGGAAGCCGCGGAGCGTCTCGATCTGGCGACGGCCGATCATAACCGTATCGCCACCGCACTTTGCCTGGCGGCGCGAGGCGCACGCGATCCATTCACCGAAGCGGCGATCACGGATGGTATGTCCTGCCTCCAACGCCTGCAGGATGAACACCCGCGCCTGGACCCTGTGCGGTGGTGCCGAGCGCGGACCACGCAGCCGCTCGGCGTAGCACTGGTCGCGACTCTGGCGTCCGTCGCCTGTTCGATGGTG
>JAAEQG010000877.1 GCA_024231775.1 bacterium | reverse complement strand
TCAACACCTGGCACGAGACAAAGAACCTGACCGTGCAATGGTGCCTGATCGCCGAAGCACTCGATCGCGCTTTTAACAGCGACCCGCACGGCTACGGCGCGAGTTGGGGCGGCGAGGACTGCTCCTACCACCACAACCTCTTCGCGCACTGCGCCGGGCGCAATCCCAGCATCGCCGGCCAGGAGCGCGACCGCACCATCAACATGGACCACCGCTGCTCGGTCATCTACAACTGGAGACACCGCACCTGCGACGGCAAGCCCATGCAGGTCAATGTGGTCAACAATTACTACAAGGCGGGCCCGGCCACGAACGCCGGCGTGCGCCGGCGCATCGTGCGCATCGACGATACGCGAAGCGCCTACGGGTATCCGTCGTTCTGGTTCATTGAGGGCAACACCGTCGAGGGCGCCCCCGCCATCTCCGCAGACAACTGGCAAGGAGGGGTCCACTATAAAGGCAACGCCTCCGAAGCCGAGAGCCGTCGGCGCACCCCGTTTCCGGTTTGGCCCGTGCCCACGCAACCGGCCGACGACGCATACGCCCTGGTCCTGCGTCACGTAGGGGCCAACCGGCCGCGCCGCGATCCGCACGACACCCGCATCCTGCGCGAGGTTCGGACCGGCACACCGACGTTCGGCAACGGAATCATCGATACACCCAAGCAGGTAGGCGGCTGGCCGGAGTTGAAGTCCGTCGCCCCGCCCCCGGACGCCGACGGGGACGGCATGCCCGACACCTGGGAGACGGCGCACCGCCTCAATCCGAACGACACCGCCGACAGTGCCTGGGACGCGGACAAGGACGGATACACCAACATCGAGGAGTTCCTCAACCAAACCGATCCGCGCGAACACGTGGACTACCGCAACCTAGCCAACAATCCGGACATCAGCCGCCCATGATATGCCTCTGGCACAGCCCGTAGGGTGTGCACCGCACACCGTCTCTTCCGGACATCCAACGGCGCTCGCATTCGGTGAAAACGCACGTACGGGGACCTGCCCCTACGCGATCGTTCAACGCTCGTCCTCAGCACGTAGGGTGTGCACCGCACACCTTCTCATCCGGCCCGCAGAAGAATGTCTCGGTGTGCAGTGCACACCCTACGGAACTACACCATTGTCTCGCGTTCCGGCTTCCAATACCGATCGGCGCGCCGTAGGGGCAACCCCCTGTGGTTGCCCTTCCCCAGGCCGGTCGAT
>JAAEQG010000876.1 GCA_024231775.1 bacterium | reverse complement strand
GACGCGCGTCGCGTCCTCTGGCCGGTACAGGATCAGACGATCGTCGGCAGAGACCCACAATTCACAGGACGCGCCGTCGTCGCTTTTCCACAGCACACTGCCCGCCTCGTCCAGCCGCAATCCAGGCTGGCGGCCTGGAACCGCCACGCAGCGCAGATACCTGGTTTCGGCTTGAGCATCCATATCCTCGATACAAATCGCCAATGGTTTCGACATCTCTCATCCTCGAACGCTACACGTCGATCAAATGACGCGACGCCTGCCGTGGAAACAAGTCCCCTGGGATTTCGATCCCCCGGATGCGGGCCTCCTGCAGCAGGAACGCGACCGGCCACTCGACCGCCGTCACACGATCCTCCGCCAGCAACTCGCTCAAGACCCGGACGCGCCAGGGGCCACAGGGCGGCTCGTCCGCGCTCCCCGTGTAGAGCATATTCTCCGAGCGGCAACCTCCGCCACACAGCGTGGCGAGCGAACAATCCGCGCAGGTGGGCAGATCGCTCGCGCGGTGGGGATTCTCCCGAATCGATCTCGCGGCGGCCTCGAATCCGACCGTATCGAGATGCCCCACCATCTCTTCCATCTTGAAGCAGTTGAACAGAGCGCCGTCGCTGCGCACGTGGACGTGCTTTCCCAGGGCGCAGCCACACCCCTCGCGGCGATGCGTGACCGTGCTCGTGCGCGACGCCGAAATCGACACCCCCGCCTCGAACGCCACACGATCCAGCGCCGTCTCCAGTTCCGCCCGGCTCTGGAACAGGTGCTCGCCCGTCTCCCTCCCACCCAGGTAGAGCACGCCCAACGAGACAGGTGTGCCTGGGGGCAGACGCTTGCGCAGATCGTGCAATTCGCGCGAGATCGTC
>JAAEQG010000875.1 GCA_024231775.1 bacterium | reverse complement strand
TACATCTGGTTCCACCCCACACTGGAGGTCACGATGCCATGAATGCGACGAAATCGAAGGTGCGACACATCCCGTTGACCAAGCTGGTTCCCCATCCCGACAACCCGAACCGGATGAGTCGGGCGGCTTTCAGCAAGCTCATGCGGCACATCAAGCGGACGGGCCGCTACGAACCACTCGTCGTGCGCCCTCATCCCGATCGAGATGGTCACTTCCAGATCATCAACGGACATCACCGTTGTCAGGCGCTGGACAAGCTCAGTCACCAGACGGCTCAGGTAGTGGTCTGGGACATCGACGATGAGCAGACCGACCTCCTGCTGACCACGCTGAACCGGCTCGGCGGGCGCGATATGCTGGATAAGAAACTCGCGTTGCTCAGGAGGCTCAACCGCCGGATGACTACGCGAAAGCTCGCCAGGCTCGTCCCCCAGACGCGGGGCCAACTCGAACGGCTCATCGCGCGAAAACCTCCCTCACAAGCGAGAGCGAAGAGCGCCGAAGCATTCGCGGTGCCCCTGGTCTTCTTCGTGAGCAAGGACCAACAGCGAACGATCGAAGCGGCGCTATCCGAAGCACCTGCCGCGAGCGACGCCACGACCCGGGCCCGACGACGCGCCGCCGCCCTGACGAACCTGGCGGAACGAACACTCGAGGAATCGGTGGGTGGCAGCCTCAAGGCACAGCGCAGCGAAGCCTTGGGGATGGTCACTGGACCAGGCGCATGCCAAAGAACGGGCCCATCCGCCATCCCCAAGTCCTGCGGACTTGAGGCTGCCACCCAGCCCGCTGTCGCCACGCAGAGCATCCAACGAAGTGATTCGCAAGGCCGGGAGGTGTTATGAGTCACGGCTATGTCATGCTACGGCGGACCGATGCGACGTACGAACTGCTGAAGGATCCCAACGCGTTCATCCTGCTGACCGTGATCGCGCTGCGAGCCAAGCGGACGAACGTCTTCAGCGTCTACGGTCTGAAAACGGGCCAGGCCTTGGTCGGGGACTTCCAGGCCTACGGCCTGACACGGGGACAGTACCGGGCCGCGAAAGCTCGACTGAAACGCTAC
>JAAEQG010000874.1 GCA_024231775.1 bacterium | reverse complement strand
GTGATCGCGCCCGGCTCGACGGTGACCATCAGGTTTTCGGCGTCAATTTCCAGGATGCGGTTCAGCTTTTCCGTCGAGAGCACGATGCCGCCGAGGGTGGGCACGGCTCCGCCGCTGAGGCCATAACCCGCGCCGCGAGGCGTCACCGGCGTCCGGCAGCGTTGGGCCAGTTTCAAGACCTCCACTACCTGCTCCGCCGACCGGACGCGCACTACCACTTCCGGGGTAGCCCGCAACCCGATCACCTCGTCGTGGGTATAAGGCTCTATCGCCTCGGCATCCTCAGCCCCGAAAAAGACGTCGCCATCGCCCACGATCCGGCGCAGCGCCTCCACAACATCAACGTCTACTCGTTCGTACTCACCCATTCGTCCATTCGTCCATTCACCCCAATTCTACCTCTGCGGTGACGACGCCCGCGCGGTCGTGGCGGGCGGTCAGCTTTACCGCGCCTCCCTGGGGCGAGCGCACCACCCATTCCACCTTGACGCGGTCGTCGGTGGCGTCCTCGGCGTCCGGGGCGGAGGGTTTGTAGGCCCGCCCTTCCAACTGGCACAGTTCTTCCCTCGGCTTGCCGGTTTCGAGCGTCGCGCCCTCGGGCAGTTCGATCTCGCACACCACGCCGCGCGTTAGCTTTTTCTCCACCGCTTTTTTGGTCACATAAGTCGGCAGCCAGCCGGTGTTGTGGACCACCAGGCGCACGTGGTAGGCGTCTTCTCCCAGGGGTTTGGCGCTCACCTCATACACCTCTAGCCGGGGCGAGATCAACAAGAGCCACACCAGCCAGTCGGCAAAG
>JAAEQG010000873.1 GCA_024231775.1 bacterium | reverse complement strand
TCACCCAAGCCGGTGATTCCATCGGGCACTTGGCTGTCTATCGTCACGCCGTCGGATTGCGTCCACGGGCTGAGCAGTCCCACCGAGTCCTCGGCCCGCACACGGTAGAGAATGGTGACGCCATCGACGTGGGTGACCGGGTCGAGGGCGGATGTGCCGGTGATGCCGGTCGTCACGCTGTCCCACGCTCCACCGCCATTGGTGCTGCGCTCCAAGATGTAGGTCACGTCGGAGATGTCACTGACCGCTGACCAGTATACGGTGACGTCGCCGTCAGCATCCCAGTCTATGTCAGGATCTTCTTCGGTGATCTCGTCCGGCGCGGGCGGGTTGGTGGTGTCTATGTTTACCTGAAAGTGATCGGGCGGACCCCAGTTGCCGGCGTTGTCCAGCGCCCGCACGTGAAAGTACCAGACGCCATCGGTGACATTGATGTAGCTGCGGCTGTTCCCTGGGGTGTCGGCAGATAGGTCAGGCTCGGTGTCGGACAACTGGTCCAACACATAAGAGTAGCCCGAGATGCCCGATCCGCTGGGCGGCGTGCTCCACTCAAAGGCAGGCGCATCGTTATTGTACCAGGTATCCTCGTCCGGGTGCGTGGATGAGGAGATTTCCGGCGCGCCCGGCCCGCTGGCAGAGTAGTTAAAGGTGCTACTCCCTGGCGAGGTCTCGACGTTGTCGGCATTGTCTGTGGCTTGCGATAGGACGTCGTAGGTCTCGCCGTCAGCGGGAGCAAAGGTGTATTGCCAGTTGCTCGTGTTTGTGACACGCAACCACGTCGGGCCAGTCTCCCAGCTATCGCCGTCCCAGTACAGGTTGTCGGACTGGCGTTGGAGGGTGATGTCCGCAAAGGCCACGTCGGAGAGATTGTCGCTGGCAGTACCCTCGATGTAACCAGGCCAGGTAAAGTTATTGTAAAAGCCACTGGTCTCGATGGTCGAGTCGGGCCGCACAAAGTCCAGCATCAGGCCATCAGAGGGGGCGGAGACGGGGCTGCTGAGGCCAGCGCCGGT